>NZ_MVOM01000037.1:0-40023 GCF_002018895.1 Acinetobacter sp. MF4640
CGGTATTGATGCTACATCAGAGCCACTACTTAGTGCATATGATTTTGATCCTAACTTAATGTTCCTAAACAAGCGCGTTGTAGATGGTGGTGTTGATGGTAGAACTCGAAGCTACGCTGAGTGGGAATCTAATATGAAATATATAACTGATAAGTGTTCTGGGAGTGGCATTAAATCTATTGTAATGATGCCTACACAAACCGCCTCAACATCACAAGCCCAAGCTATCCGTAGCGGTGAACTAGATAGACTGGCCGATGGGTTTAATTAACACAACAAACCACCACTAACCCTGACCTTTAATTAGATCAGGGTTTTTTATTACCAAAATTTAGGGGGTCTCATGCAAGACCATGAGAAAAATTTACTTTTACTGATTGCAATCGGGGCGGCTATCGGCTTTGCCAAACTGCTTGTCTCAGATGAAAAGCTGACATGGCGATTGACTATAGGGCGCACTATTTTGGGCGCAGCAACTTCAACTATAGCTGGAGCGATTATTTTGCAAATTCCTGACATTAATCCACTGGCCTTGATTTCTCTAGCGTCAGCACTTGGGATTATGGGGAGTACGTTTATTGAGAATTGGCTTAAAACACAATCTATGAAATGGGGCGGGAAATGAGTTATATAAAAGACAATCCGATGAAATACCTATCTGTAAAACTACCAGTTTGGGGAGCTTTCATTCTTGGCGTTATTCCAGTGATTCTACAACAGGGCGTTGATACGCAAATCATCCCGCCACAATACCATGCCATGCTTTTAACCGTAATACTGCCCGCACTAGCATTGTTCGGCAAAAAGAAATACCAACCTGAACTACATCCTGAGCCGACTATTTTAGGCTTTGCAAAACTGCCAGTGGATTCAATCACTTTTGATGAAGCATTTCGTCGCCTGATCGGGCATGAGGGTGGCTATAGTACAGATCGGCGTGATCCTGGTAACTGGACTGGCGGCAAGGTTGGAGTAGGCGTATTAAAAGGCACTAAATACGGCATTGCTGCAAACACCTACCCAAATTTGGATATTAAAAATCTTACGATTGCTCAAGCCAAGGAAATCTACAAAAAAGACTGGTGGGATAAATTGGGCGGCAATGGTCTGCATTCTGCTATCACGTTTCAGTTATGGGACTTTGCAATTAATGCAGGAAAGAAGCGGGCAGTAATGGAGTTGCAGCAAGCGGTAGGTGTAACTGCGGATGGAGTTATTGGTCCCAAAACCATGGAAGCTGTGAATGCTCAAGACCTAAATGACGTAATCCTAACTTTGACTGCTGAGCGATTAAGGTTTTATACATCATTAGGGACTTGGTCCACGTATGGTAAGGGTTGGACGAATCGTGTAGCGGATAACTTGAAATATGCTGCTCAGGATAATTAGCCTCATGTTGCTGTGCATCCTCTTATCAGGTTGCACAGCGCATTCGATTTCGACAAAGGTGCATGTCACTGTTTGTGTGCAGTGTGTGAATTGAGAAAGTCTATAGATATAAATGCATTGGAATTCCAGCTTTAAATACAGATATTCCTTTTCTAGCAACCTCACTATCCTCAACCACAAAGCCATGGCTCTCAAAGAAAGGTATGAGGTCTATATTTGCAGCAGTTAGACTTATTTGATTTATGCCATGCTGTGAACAGTATAATTTTGCGTTCAAAATAAGCTGAGAGAATGCGTTTAACCCCTCATACTTTTGAAGTGTGTATTTTTCCTTTGGTTTAAATATGTTTTGAAAACATACATCATGTATCTTTAGTGCACCATTAAAGGTCGTCGATAAGAAAAGCTCAGCTACGGGAGTAGGGTTTTCATTAATAAAAACTTTCATTGCGATTAAATCATCAAAGATTAAAGCCCCAATTCTTCGTTCGATTTGTTTGTAAAGTATCTTATTATCTGCATTGAATGACTCTCCAATGCGACGTTGTTCTTCAGGTAGTTGATTTCTTACACAATGGTTGTGCCACCCTGATGCACAGTTTTCGTAAAACGCACCTTTAAGTTCAGAGTTTTGTAGAATAGAGTCTAAATCTCTAATATGTTTAATTTTATAATCGTATTGTTCACCAAGAGCTTGTTGTATTGATTCTAATGGCAATATATCACTTAAATGCATCGCGTCAGATATAGGTGAGACTCGTTTACTAAAATCCAAGTAATTTTCAGTTTGCGCAACCTCTACTAAGCCTTCAGATTGCTTTTTTTGGTTTTCCCAAAAAAAATGTGAATCAATATTACAATACTCTGCTGTACTCTCGAGGTTTTGTATATAAGCCATATCAATACGAGGTATTTTATCTTCAAGTACAGTACAATTTTCTGTGTCTGGCAGAAATAATATTTCTTTGTTGCGCTCTAAATCGAAACTTATTTCATGTAACTCATTTTTATTATTTTTCCAGACGGCATGTCTTTCAGCCATAATATAAGCATCTTCTAAGTACCAGATTTTATATCCTGCAACCAATGTTCCCCCATCTCTTTGAATTTTATCTCTAACATTGATATCACAATTGTCTAATGTAGATTTTGGTTCGGGTGTAACTTTTAAGTAAAGGGGGGCAATTTTAGAAATTTTATTACAAAAATTTTTAACTTTATCATCAATTATTCTTGGTACTTTTAGGTTAGTTGAATCTTTAAGTAATTCTTCATATTTCTCATTAGAATATAAATTCACAGTATTTGCTTCGGCTAATTTTATACGTTCTGCCAAGCTGCCGCGTTGTTTTGCTTGCCCCACAATTTTCTCCAAATTTTATAATAGCTTGATAAGCTATTAGACTAATCATCAATAGTCAACATACCCTCCCAGCTAAAATAATCTCTTGTCAAACTTCCCCGACTCATCGACCAGCCACGGTTTGGTAATTTACATGGTCCGATCGCAAGCTTTTTATCTCCAAACTTTTCCTTAACACCTTCCATGGCAAGCTGCAACTTCTCGTTGCGCTCTATAGATTCAACATCACTGAGCAGGTCAGGAATATGGGCTGCTTTGTTCTCAATACACGTTAAAATCACACCGCACTTTTTAAACTCAACACCTTCTTGAAACAGTTCACCCATTTGCTTGATCACAGCTTTATTCATGACAGCAGCAGAGTCGGTAGGTTCGGCAAAACCTACACTGATTGATTTCTTATAAAACGGGTTGTTCTTATCAAATGGATTGGACTCAGCAAAAGCAATCACGCAGCCACATAAGCTTTTATCTTCACGTAGACGTTTAACTGCTGACTGCAGGTAATCACTCATTGCTTCAGACAAAGATTCTTTATCCGTTACACGTTGGCCAAACGACCTTGATGAGATGATTTGCTTTTTAGCGGGTGGGGCATGTTCAATCTCGA
This sequence comes from Acinetobacter sp. MF4640, assembly GCF_002018895.1. Lineage (NCBI taxonomy): Bacteria > Pseudomonadati > Pseudomonadota > Gammaproteobacteria > Moraxellales > Moraxellaceae > Acinetobacter > Acinetobacter sp. MF4640. The sequence goes on from NZ_MVOM01000037.1 coordinate 3,363, forward strand.
TGCAAGAAATACCTTGCAGCTCGGCTACCGTCTTGGCCATAACAATGGAAAAGAGGCTTTTCATATTGCGCGGTTCGGTTCGAGTAAGATCCTGAACGGTATGCACACCCATGGCATGCAGTTTCTTGCTGTGCTGTCGACCGACTCCCCAAACCTCAGAGACATCGATCAAACTAAAAAAGTAATGCTTATGTTTTGGGTCCATTGATACCAAATTGCAGATACCTGAAAAGCGTTTGGCTTTCTTCGCCATATGGTTAGCAATCTTAGCCTCTGTCTTACTTCGACCAATTCCAACCGATACAGGCAAGCCGATCCACTTCGATATACGCTCGCGCATGTCTTGAGCGTATTCCGTCAAATCGAATTTATGCTCATATGCGGTGAGGTCTAAAAAGCACTCATCGATCGAATAAATCTCATGCTCTCCTGGTGCAACATACTCAGCAAGGATGCTGTGAAAGCGCTTAGACATTTCTGCATAGACTTTATAGTTACTCGAAAGAACTTCTACATTATGCTTTTCAACGATGTCTTTGATTTGGAACAGGGGCACACCCATTTTAATACCAAGATCTTTAGCTTCCTGTGAACGTGCCACTGCACAGCCATCATTGTTTGAAAGCACAATGACCGGTCTATTATTCAACTTTGGATTAAATACACGCTCACAACTGACGTAACAATTGTTCACGTCAATTAAGGCATAGATCTTATTTTCGCTTCTCATCTGAAGCTCTTAAGAACACGGGTAACTACACCCCAAATAATGAACTCTTGTCCTTCACTGAAATGAATGTCGTCATAATCAGGGTTTTCAGCTTTTAGCCAACATACACCAGCATCTTCACACATAAGACGCTTAACGGTGAACTCATTGTCGACCAACGCAATCACGATGTCCCAGTGCTTTGCTTCAAGACTACGATCGACAATCAACTCATCTCCAATATCGATACCAATATTGATGAGTGACAGTGAATTAACTCGGACAATGAATGTCGCGGCTGGATTCTTTATCAGGTGCTCATTAAGGTCTAGGGTCTTATCAACATGATCTTGGGCAGGGGAAGGGAAACCCGCTTGAACGCGCTCTGTCGCTAAGGGGATAGCCATATGCGTGACTGGGTCAACTTGGCGTATGTGATCGATTTCGGGATCAGATTTCGCCTTCTTTAGAAAGGCTTTGATTTCTAAAACAGAAGAGTTGGGCACACGGATGAGCGTGGTTAATTCTGAGCGTTTTCGCCCCGCACCGGGTCTCACACCACCATGGTTCTTGATATCGTTCATAGCCAAACTTGATTTCTGTAACAGATTTCAAGATTGTAGATTTCGGTCAAAATAAATTCAAATTTAAAAGCTGTGGATAATCAACGGGCCTTCAAATTAAATTAGGTTGAAGGCCATTTTCGGATAAGCGGGATTTAGGGAAGGTGATGTACTCATCTTTCATTTCAAAGAAGAACTCATGCGCCTCTTTAAAGCTGCAATATAGAAAGTGAAAATACCACCAAATTATTCATAATTTCATGCCGTCAAAACGGTCAACCTTTTCTATATTTTCGATAATGGTTTTGCAGGAATTTTGCATTTATTTTGCAGGCACTTTTACAAACTATAGAAAAAACATAAAGATAACGTTAATTTTTAGCCTTTTATTGATATTTGTTATGTAACAATAAAGTATAGTTTTTAAGTTTTGCTTACTTCATTTTAAGATTCATTAATTACTCATTTGCTATTAATATAAGGAAAAATACTTTATCAGAATGAAGAAAGATGAGAAAAGATTCTATATATGAATTACTTGAAGATGTAAAAGAAACCTTTTTATTAATAAGTGGTTACAAGAAGATTCCACCGCCAAAAGTTAAAACAATGCTAGAGCATCTGCGAAGTTGTCTTGAATATGCTGCTCAAGATATAAATTCAAAATTGAGCGCTCCTAAAGTTAGATTTTATTTTCCATATGGAAAAAACCTAGAAACTTTAGTCGATTCCACGCAGAAAAACCTACCTTTACTACAGGCAGAAAGACCAGATATCTTTGCTGAAATTATAAAATTGCACAATTTTGAATCAGATGGAGAATGGCTTAAATCTTTATGTGATATGACTAATCATACTAAGCATAAAAATGCGATAGACATTAAAAGTGATCATGAGAAGGTTAAATCGGTAATGATAACTGCTGGTGGTATGAATTTATTACATGCTTGCGGTGAGTCTTCAAACATTACGTTTACTAATTGCTCAGTTAATGGTCAAAAATTGGATGATTTCGTTGTAAATAAGGGTGAGGTAAATATAACTAAAAAGGGCACTGTTCCAATTAATTTTAAAATTACTAAAGATAGAAAAATATTAGTCGGTGACGAAGAGATTGACCTGTTACCATTCTTAGATTCAAGCATCAAGAACATAGAATCTTTTATTGACCAGTTATATGAAATTCTCTAATTAAAAGGTCATTCCATTAAATGCTTTCTGTATTTCAATAATAGTTTTTTTAATAAACTAGTGACAGGTTTTTTGACAGGCTGCCACGAAAAACAATCGCATTCTATTAAAAATTAAAAGTGCAAAGCCTAGTATTTAAAAGGTCTGTGTTTGATTGAGTTTTATTGTGTTTGATGTTTGCGGGTTCAACTCCCGCCACCTCCACCAAAATTCTTTCCGAAGTAATCCATTGGAATCTAAAAAAGCCTTTAAACTCAATGTTTAAGGGCTTTTTTATTGGCTGTATTGTCCGATACTGTCCTAAGCGATTTGACCCTATTTTTGCTTTGTGTGGGTCAATATTGGGACAATTTGACCCACTAAATAAGTTTAATTAAGTGGGACACCGATATGTCACTAACAGATGTGATGTGTAAAAAAGCACAGCCTCAAGAAAAACAGTATCGCCTTTCTGATATTAATGGTCTCTCTTTGCGAATAGATCCGAATGGGAAAAAATATTGGTCTATCCGATATACGGAAAATGGGCAAAGGAAGTCAAAAGCATTAGGTGTATATCCCGAGCTGAGCCTAAAACATGCAAGAGAGATAGCTCTTGATCTAAGGTATAAACTCAAAAATATGGTTGAGGCCGAAGTGATGCAGCCTCATTTTCAAGGGGTTGCAGAAGATTGGTTCAATAATCAAAAAGAAACATGGTCATCTAAACACATTAGCAATGTTCAAGCTTCTTTGGATGAGCTTTATATTGCTCTTGCTAATAAGCCTATTAACCAAATTCAAGCACCTGAAATTTTGCAGATCATAAAAAAGATTGAGGCAAGAGGCTCACTTGAAGTAGCCAAACGTACCTTATCTCGTTGCGGAATGGTTATGAAATATGCCATTGCTCATGGCTATCGTTACGATAATCCTGCTGGTGATTTGGTTTATGCGCTTAAAAATAAGCGTGTAAAAAATTTGGCATCGTTACCAGCTTCAGAGATGCCTGAGTTTTTAGGAAAAGTCAGAGCTTACCCAAGCGATCAGCAAACCCATCATGCCATTATATTAATTATGTTGACAGGTGTTCGGGTAAGTGAATTACTGCAAGCGCGCTGGGAAGAGTTTGATTTGGAAGGGCGTAAGTGGGATATCCCTGAAGAACGTATGAAGAATCGCCTTCCGCATCGTGTACCGTTGACGGACATGATGATTGAAGAGCTACAAGCTTTAAGACTTACCCATAATCAAGAATTGCTTTTCCCACATCGTCTAAATAATAAAGAACCGATGCGTAGTGAATCCATTTTGGCAGTCATTAAGCGTTCCGGTTATGCAGGTCGAATGACAACACATGGTTTTAGATCGCTATTCAGTACAGTCGTGAATGAATCAAATCTGTTTAATCCCGATGCGATTGAACGTCAGCTTGCTCATGTTCCTCAAAACAGAATTCGATCCGCTTATAACAGAGCGCAGTACTGGGATGAGCGGGTAAAAATTATGGAGTGGTATGGGGAGCAGGTAAGAAGTTGGATGTATGAAGTAGAATAATTTTCATTTTAATTTTCCAATTAATTTTAGTTTGAATTAATTTTAAAGACGTGCCTAGCACGTCTTTTTTTATGCTGAAAATTTGAGAGTTTCCTGCTGTAAGCGACTATGCACCTGCTATTTCAACCAAGATTTAAAGTGCTAATAAGCCTATTTAGTCTGCTGATGCTGTTTACTAAAAATGGGGGATTCAACAAGATTGAATGATGTTTTGAAGGAATTTATAGTGTGAGATAGAGTTATAAAAAATAGTATTTAGTGTTAATTGAATTGATATTTAGTATGGATATATTTAAGGGATAGAAATATATGTACAATTTATTTAAAGCCTTATTCTATTGGCTTTCATGTATTATATTAATAAAATCCACTTATTTAAGATAAAAATAGTACTTTAGTGACTATAGATGGGGTGAAAATAATGAATAAGCAATGGATGGGGCATACTGAAGCTTTCTATAAAGAGTGCTTCATTTATCTGAGAGCTAAGTTCCCGAATAAAAGGCCGAAAGCCGTGGGAGGTGAAATTTATACTGAACAGCCCATTTATAATGAGACCATTGTTGCGTTAGAACAGATCCATAACGTGCTTACAAAAATTGAAAATGGTTCCGCATATACACGTGAAGATTATGAGGATTCTGTAATAAAAAAAGATGTCGATAAAACTAAAGAGATTATCGATTTCTTCAAGGTGCTTGGACTAAGTTCATCTGATGAAATGGCCAGTGCATTTGTTAATTTTCATAAGTACTACTATTGGGATTCAAAAATTTATCGTTATAAAAAATTTCTATATAGTTCGGAAGAAATGAAAGATTGGGGTCTTACTGAACGAAACATGTGGAGTTTGGAAAAATTTGATGCCACAAAGTTTTTTGATTTTTTAGATCGCTATAAAAGCTCCGTTGATTCATCTCCAGTCTTAAGTGATGAAGAAAAACAAAAGGCTGACTGGATTAATGAAAAAATTGCAGAACAAAATACAAATTATGAAAGGCTACTTTCCAGCTACGACGATTTGTTAGATCAAAAAGTAAAATTTGGGGTGAGTGTATTTGATGTTTATTTACCTAGTAGTTTGAATGATTTAAGTGACCCTAATGTACGATTTTTTTCGTCTAAGTTTGTAGCTGAATTTGGTTGTTATATGGATAGGGAGTTTGGTGGCGATGACGGTGTTTTATTAGTCATTAACCATGCGCATGTAGTGAGCCATAACACATTTGCTTTATCATATTTGGTTATTTATAAGATAAAAAATTATGATTCCCAAGAAAAATTGGTGGAACATTATTCTAAAAAAATATATGCATTCGTAGATATACGAAAGGCTCAAAGTATAAAGGTGATCGACCGAGAGCAAATGATCAAGAAGATTTATCCTTCAGATCATTTTATTGGAGAATTAAGAGGTCAAAAACAACAAATAAATTTTCGAGAGAAGTTCCTGAGATATTTTTTATCGAGTGTTTTTTTGTTGGATGTCGATAAGGGCTCTTTTCTTGAGGAGTATGAAAGTTACTATTCTATTTTTTTTAATGATTTAAGATATTTTAAAGAAAAAATTTATATTAAATCAAAGCCTCAAAAAGCTCAGATATCTTTGTTTCAGCAGCTAGTTGAGAATAAAGTATTCTTGAGCGATCTGTTGGATGATAGAAATACGGATAATTTAGACAAATATTTTTATTTAAGGGATTTAACTCCTCAAGCCAGAGAGCGAATAGAAGTAATAGAGTTCTTGTATCGTCAGCAAGCATCGATTCTGGAAGGCGATGAGCACTTATTGGAAGATTTGATTCGAATTGAAAAATTTTTAACTCAGCTGATGTTTTTAAGACGTGTAAATGCTTTTGAGTCAGAAAAGATACAGAAGGGCTTTAATGCAAAGCCTTCCTTTTTGAAACTGACCATTTTATTTCGGCAGTTCATTTTAATTTTAGAGATGAGTTGTTTCAAAAATGCAAACCACGTGCTAGGGAATTATTCTTCAAGTAAGGGTTTTCAATCTAAGGACCTACGCTCGGAAGCGATAAGATTCTTAAAAAAATTTAACAATGACTTTCCGCAGCCAGTCAGAATCGATTCCATTCAAATGATTAAAGAGAAGCTGCATAATTATCAAAACAGCACCCTTCAGATTGTAGCAAAAGATGAAAAAGTGGCATTTCAGAAAGCCAAAAAGCATCAGGTATCAATAAAAAACTATCTTGAGCAAGTTCTCCAAAAAGGTGTAATTGTTTTGAGGTTTATATTTACGTGTGGAGCGGTGGGGCAATTAGATATAGCTAAAAAATTTAATGCAATGTTCCAAGACTACATTGATAATTTGAAACGTCGCCACACAGCTGGGGTATGCTTAGTTGATCATGTCGGAATTTATGTTCCGTATAGTCGAGCCCCTTATATCGATGCAACACTTTTTTTTGAGTACGATGAAAAAAAAGAGATTGAGCCGAATACTCTAAAAAGAGAAGTGGCTGACTATTGGATTGAGTATGTCGCTAGAAAGAGTGAACAAATTCAAACCTATATTCAGAAGCAGAAAAAAACCAACAATATGACTAATGCATTTGAATGTTTTAGGGATGAGCAATTGTCAGCGAGATCTGTAAATGTGTTGCAAATGGAAGGTCCCTTAAATGAAGAGCATCTAGAGGTTTTTCCAAACCAAAGAAAAAACAAACAATTATTAATAGAGAGTATCTCTAAATTTTATGCCTATGGCCCTTTAATTTTAGTTGATGATGCGGATCGTGACTTATTACCAAGGAAAGATTGTTTAATTGTGGGACGTAAACGAAAAAATCAGGGAGTTAAGGTTAAAGAAGAAGTTGTTAATTTCTCTGAGCATATTACAGGCAGGGTTGCGGGTCATAAGGGTAATATTCAAATACCGATTTTGTCCAATGTTGAAACAAGTGCATTTGAAACTCCAAAATTGAATGAACAATACTGTGTAGAAGCTGAGTCCGTTGATACTTCTGGTAGTTATGAGAATTCAATCAACATGCTTGCATTAGAGCAAGATAGTAAACTTTTGGATCCGATATCTAGTGTGGTCCCAGAAGTTAAAGCAGAACAAGCCGATATATCAAAAGCAGATGTAGGGAATAAGTTCATAGGAAAAACTGTAATCGTGCGATCTAAAGCTAGAGCTATCGCTAAGCCGATAGTTAAATAGACTGAGTACTTTGTGCGTAACTTCCGCTTCAATCTTTTCTATAAAAACAGGAGAAATTGTAGAATTTTGACAGCTTGCTATAGAAGCAACGTTTTTCATTTTATGAAAAGTCTAGTGAGTACATTTTGAGTTAATGTGGCTAGGATATATATTTAATATTATTTATTAGATACTTAATCTTCTTCATGAACCTTCATCATCCCCAAATGATGAAGGTTTTTTATTGAGTTCAATATTTCAGTCTATGTGTAAAAAATACTGAGCAGTGATTCCTATGAGTTTACTCAATCACAGGAAATATACTCATGAACGAAGCACAAACCTTACTTGAAATTGAAAACTTCATGCTTAAGGCGACTAAAAGAACATACCGCTGGACTCACTTTAAAGCGGACTATGATGAACTAAAAAGAGCAGCAGAAGCGGTCTACGATCCAAAATGTGAATACAGTCCTTTAGTTCAAGCCTACTTTAAATTATTACCAGAACATACATCCTTTGAAAATCTAGAAGTCTTTAAGGACAGCAGAGCATTCCGTTGTTTTCAGAATGAGCTTATTGAAGAACATGAATACTTTCTTGATAAATTCAGCAGCAATAACCGTCGCAACCGCAATCACTTGAAAGCGTATTTTAATGATCTTGTAGAAAGCCATCGCAAGTTATTGCTGGTCAGGGTTGATCTTTCATATAGCCTCAACGATCAACCGGGCATAAAACAATTTGAACGTGATGTGAATAAATTGGTACGGCGTATTCAGGATAAAGACACTATCTTCAAAGATCAGATAGGTTATGTCTATCGTTTAGAGCAGGGCGGAAAAAGCAGAGGCTACCACTGTCATCTGCTGGTGATCTATAACGGATCACTTCGAGTTAGAGATGATTATTTAGCACAATCCATTGGTGAGCTTTGGCTAGAAAAAATTACAAAGGAAGATGGGATATTCTTTAACTGTAATCAAGCCAGCCATAAAAAATATTATAAGGACCTAGATCAATTAGGTATTGGAATGATCGAAAGGCGGAATCTAAAAGAGGTTGAGAATGCTTGGCTTGCCATCAGCTATCTGGCTGATCCTCAAAAAGACAAGCAATACCTGAGAGCATCTGTGCAGGGAATAAGGCAATTTAGCAAAGGGCAGTCAAAGCCTAGAGCTAGGAGCGGTAGAAGGTTGATCCTAAAAAATCATAGATATATATCATTAACATGAAGATTGAATGTTTATTTTCCCCTTTCATTCAAAATCTGAGGCTTGCCATACGGTAAGCCTTTTTTCATTTTAGAGGTATATCTTATGAGTAAACATTGTCCTTACTGTTTTTCTGATCAAATCGTTCAAGTGATGAATCAACAGGTGAATGGCTCAGCTGGAACAGGCGTTGCAGCATCAGCCTCCTTTGCCACGATTGGTGCATCGCTTTCTAAAACCCTACCTTTACCGCTATCTCCATTGCTTGGTGGAATTGCAGGTGCTGTGATCGGTGGGGTATTCAGTAGCTTATTCGATTCACCTAAACAGCACATTCCGATGTGTTATTACCACTGCCACCACTGTAACCAAAACTTCCAATAAGCTCACAGAGGAGAAATGAACAATGGCACATCAAATTGAACAGATCGCCTATGTGGGCGAAACCCCTTGGCATGGCCTCGGGAATCAACTCAGCCCTCATCAACCGATTGAAGTCTGGGCACAACAAGCAGGCATGGATTGGCGAATTGAATCCTCCGATGTGAGTTACATGGCACAGAATGAACGGGGGCAAAGCATCATCATGCCGTATGAGGAACAGCGGGTGTTGTATCGTTCAGATACCCATGCCGCTTTATCTGTGGTCAGTCAGCGCTATCAAGAAGTCCAACCGAAACAGATCTTAGAGTTTTATCGTGATTTAACTGAGCAATCTGGCTTTGAGCTGGAAACGGCAGGCGTGCTGAAAGGCGGTAAGAAATTCTGGGCTTTAGCTAAAACGGGACAAACATCGGCTTTAAAAGGTAAAGATGTCAGCAATGGCTATATCTTGCTGGCAACGGCTTGTGATGGAACCCTTGCCACCACAGCACAATTCACTTCTATTCGTGTGGTGTGTAATAACACCTTGGCGATTGCCTTAAAGGGTCAAAATTCTAGTGCAGGCGTGGTTAAAGTCCCTCACAGTACCAAGTTTGATGCTGAGAAGATTAAGCAGCAACTCGGTATTTCCGTCCGTGCATGGGAGGATCACATGTATGAGATGAAACAACTTAGTCAACGTAAAGTCACACAAGGTGAGGCAGCAGCTTATTTCGATGCGGTATTTAACAACACCAGTCTGAGTGTGCCTGAGCAAGAAGATGGCATTATCCAGTTCTACCGTAATGTAGCAACGCAAGCTCAAAGCAATAACCCCGCAACCAAAGCTGACAACAAGACAGAGCCAAATGGCCGTGCCATGTCGAAGGTGATGACCATGTTTAATGGACAAGGGCGTGGGGCAGAACTGAGTTCAGCCAAAGATACCGCCTATGGTTTGCTTTGCTCTATAACGGAATTTGCCGACCACGAACGCAGAGCCATGAGTCAGGATCATCGTTTGGACTCGGCATGGTTCGGTGCAGGTGCTGGACTTAAGCAAAGAGGATTAGAACAAGCCCTCGCTATGCTTGCTTAGGTTTAATCAATTCATTTATTAGCCTAAGCATCCCGATTTCAATATTTCAAATACCTAAACCCATTCATTCAAAGCTGTGTCTACGGACATAGCTTTTTTTATGCGCAAAATTTTACAGATAGAGGAAATTACTATGAATTCAGCGGTGATTAACCCGAACAATGCAATACCGAGTATCCATACTCCTCGGCCCAAACTGTTCACAGCCAAACGCTTTGTTGATACCAAAAACCTGACGCATGCAGAATGGTTGGAAGTTAGACGCAAAGGGATTGGCAGTAGTGATTGTGCCGCAGCCTGTGGTCTCAACCCGTATATGTCGATGCTTGAACTTTGGATGATCAAAACAGGTCGTATCCAGCACAACATGGATGAGCAAACTGAAGGCCATGCCCCTTTATATTGGGGAAAACGCTTAGAACCATTGGTGGCGGAATACTACAGTATGCATACCCAGTACAAAGTCCGTCGCGTCAATGCAGTACTCCAACATCCAGATCCAGACAAACATTTCATGCTGGCTAATTTGGATTATTCAGTGGTGGGTAATGCAGATGTGCAAATTCTGGAATGTAAAACCGCAGGTGAACATGGTGCCAAACTTTGGCGAGATGGCATCCCGTTGTATGTGCTTTGTCAGGTACAACATCAACTGGCAGTGACTGGAAAAAAGGCAGCACATGTTTGTGTACTGATCTGTGGGCATGAAACACGGATCTTTAAAGTCACCCGTAGTGAATCGGTGATTCAACATATCGTCAATGCTGAACGCTATTTCTGGGACTGTGTTGAAAAGGATATTCCACCTGATGCCGATGCCAGTGAATCCGCAGCCAAAGCATTGCAACTACTGTATCCAGCACATGTGCCGCTTAGCATTGAAGATTTAAGTCATGACCAACACGCCAATCAGTTGTTTGATCAGCTCATCAAAATGAAAGTCGACCTTCAAGACCAGCAAGAACACTTTGATCAACTGAAACATCAAATCCAAATGTTAATGAAAGACAACGAGCGTGCGGTGTTTAGCAGGGGTTCGGTGGTCTGGAAAAAAGCAAAAGATACGATCAGTCTCAATACCAAAACCTTGATCGAACATCAACCTGAGCTGATACAGCAATATCCACTGCACAAGCAGGGCAGTCGCCGATTCAATATCTTTACTGATGCTGAATCTTGAGCTAAGCGCCTGCATAAAAAAATCGGCAAAGCAGCCCCTTCGCCCCTCCTTCAAAGAAGAAAGGGCATTGGACAGCTTTGCCAGATCGATTGACCGATGCACAACAGATTCTCCTGTAGTCATTGCTTGATGTGTCTTGCTTGACGCTATCAAAGAATGACGTAAGAGCAGGTGCTTCAATACATTCGGCTGATCAGTATAAAAATGAATAGAAGGAATATCCCCATGATTAAAGGTTTAGTGATTACACCGCCAGTACTCGGACGAATCAGTATCGGAAAAATTGTAGAAAAGAACGGCAAGCGCCTACCTGAAAAGGATGACCAATTCACCATCACCAGCCAAATCCAGAACAAGGAGGGTTGGGTGAAACATCCGTTGGATGAGCAACTTCGAGTCAAAGCCCCTAGCCAAAAACTCAGAACCATTCCAGTCCGTATGATCTTTAATGATCCCGAACTGAATTTGCGTGCGGAATACAGTTTATTTGACCGACAAACAGGACGTCCCGTTTGTATGGGCAATGGTGAAACCTGTCAACGCTTCACTAATCAAGGTGTAGAGCAACATCCATGTCCATCTCCAGATTTATGCGCTTTTGCACAAGGGGGCTTATGCAAGCCCTATGGTCGTCTGTATGTGAATTTGGATGAGTCGGATGAATTTGGCAGTTTTGTTTTTAGAACCACAGGCTTTAACAGTATCCGAACTTTAGCGGCTCGGTTGCGGTATTACCATGCTGCATCGAATGGCTTGCTGTCATGTCTGCCGTTGCAATTGACCCTTCGAGGCAAATCCACGACACAAAGCTATCGTACCCCTGTGTACTACGTGGACTTAACCCTACGTGAGGGGATTCACTTACAAGAGGCGATTCAAATGGCCAAGGAGATTGATCAGAAGAGTAAGTTGGCAGGATTTAATCAGAATGCTTTAGATCAGATGGCTTTACAGGGTTATGGGAATTCGCAGTTTGAGGTGGATAGCGAAGATGGCATGAATGTCGTTGAGGAGTTTTATCAAGTAGAGGATGGCCGACCCACAGATCAGGACAGAGTGTTTAATCTCCAGCAGGGATTGCAAGGATCAGTCACGTCGTTGAACTGAATTGAACTGGGTAAAACCTTACAGGAATCCCGTATCTCATGAGCGAGTTGCTCGTCACCATGAGATAGGAGTACACATCATGAATGCATTCACAGGTCAGACTTTCCAGATGAATCAACTGATTAGCATTAAACAAGTCATTCAATTCACAGGTGTTGGCCGTTCAACGGTTTATGAGATGATGGATGAGAACTCACCGTACTACGATCCAACTTTCCCGAAGAAAGTCAAAATCACCCAAAATCGTATTGGTTGGTCAGCGTGGGAAATCAATCAGTGGATTGAAAGTAAGTTGGCGAGTCGATAATAAAATGGGAACTTCGGTTCCCTTATTTTTTCATTTGGGAATGACTATGCATTCCTTGAAGATTTGAACTAATCCATCTAAGTGTCCGTAGAACCCTTCAACATTAGCTTGAATCCAACGTTCCTGAGATTCAATTTGAGACCAATCAACACCATAACCACAATAGGCGAGAAGATGTTCAAAGAAAATGCGCTGAGTGCGTCCATTGCCTTCGCGGAAGGGATGTATGACATTGAGTTCGCAATAGAAATCAGCAAGCTGAATAATAAGATTTTGCTGTTCAAGATGTTGAAAATAGTTTTGAGATTGAAGTTGCTTAAAAAGCTTATTGGCTTCAACTTCAATACGACTAAAAGTACAAAAGCGTGTATCACCTTTTGAAATATCAACTTGCCTAAGTTCACCAGCCCATTCATAAAGTTCTGAAAATAAGGAGTAGTGTATGTTTTTTAGGTATTGGAGATCGTAAGGTGGTTCAGTATATTCAATGTGTAAACTGGCATATTCAGATAGCTCTAATTCGGCCTGCTGCAAAATTTTTTCATCTTGGATATGTAATTTGTTTTTGAGAGTACTAGAGTTTGGATAACAGTAAAGACTGTCTCCCATTTCACCATATTTATCCATCAAATCACCGAATTATGATTCTGAATGCTTTTTATATTTTTGTAGGATTTGGTCTTTGCTTAAAGTTGGAGTGGTTGCTGAAGGAGAAAGGCCTTCAAGTTTTAGGCTAGCTCTATAATTCTGTAAGCGTGTTGCCTGAATATATTTTTTTTTCTGTTCAATTGTCTTAAGCATGTTTAGGCTCCTTAAGTCAAAAAATTTTAATCAGTATATCAGATTTGGCTTATATCAAATGATGGCAGTCGAAATATAAAAATAAAAGCGTTGTAGTGATTAAATTTAATTGCGACAGTTTATGTCTCTCACTCTCTGTTTTTTGCTGAAAAATCTTTAATTTTCGGTAAACTAGTCACGCTTGGCTTTGTTGCACAAAGATTTCATAACTATATGATTTTAAAAGTTTTGATTATTTTTTGATCCAAAATTAAATCTATTTAAATCAGATGCTTACATATTTATGCAACAAAGCCGTCACGCTTTAACATTTTCTTCGGACTTCAATAACAATGACCCAAGTACAACTGCAACAGCTACAAAAACAACTATGGAATATTGCCAATACCTTACGTGGCAAAATGGGTGCAGATGAGTTTCGTGACTATATTCTTGGGTTTATCTTCTTTAAATATTTGTCTGAAAAAGCGGTGAACTTTGCCAATGAATTGCTTGATGGCGAAGACATTGGCTTTTTAGCGTTAGATGAGAATAACGCTGAGCATGTGCCATATATCGAAGAAATCAAAAAGAATGCCATTGAAGAAGTGGGTTATGCGCTGACACCAAAGCAACTATTCCATACGCTTGCAGAACGTGGTCGTAAAGGCGATTTCATTTTGGATGATTTGGCAGCAACGCTGAAAGCGATTGAACAAAGTACGCTTGGTTCAGACTCTGCCGATGACTTTGCCAATCTGTTTGAAGACCTCGACCTAAACTCGACCAAGCTGGGTAATACGGCGAGTGATCGTAATGAGCTTGTGGCTAAGGTTTTAAGTCATTTAGACGATATTGATTTTGATATTTCAAATACCGAATCAGATGTATTGGGTGATGCTTATGAATATCTGATTGGTGAGTTTGCATCTGGTGCAGGTAAAAAAGCAGGGGAATTCTATACGCCACAAACGGTATCGACTTTACTTGCCAAGATCGTGACGCAAGGTAAAACCCGTTTACGCTCGGTGTATGACCCGACTTGTGGTTCAGGTTCGTTGTTGCTGCGTGTGAAACGTGAAGTGCAAGATGTCGATATGATTTACGGTCAGGAGATGAACCGTACCACCTACAACTTGGCACGTATGAACATGATTTTGCACGATGTGCATTTTGCCAAGTTCGACATCAAGCAAGAAGATACCTTGATTCGTCCGCAGCATTTGGACAAGCGTTTTGATGCGGTCGTTGCTAATCCACCATTTTCAGCAAAATGGTCTGCTGATCCGTTATTTTTACAAGATGAGCGCTTTGCAGCGTATGGCAAACTTGCGCCAAGTTCTAAAGCGGATATGGCATTTGTACAGCACATGCTGCATCAACTGGATGAAAACGGCACAATGGCGGTGGTTCTACCGCACGGCGTGTTATTCCGTGGTTCGAGTGAGGGTGTGATTCGTCAGTATTTGATTGAACAGCTCAATGTGATTGATACCATCATTGGTTTACCTGCCAATATTTTCTATGGTACGTCTATTCCGACCTGTATTTTGGTGCTGAAGAAAAATCGTGAGCACAAAGACAATATTCTGTTTATTGATGCCAGTAACGAGTTTGAAAAGCAGAAGAATCAAAACAAGTTATTGCCTGAGCATTTGGACAATATTATTGGCGCATTTGAAAACCGTCAGAATATTGAAAAGTATGCGCATGTGGCGACTTTGCAGGAAGTCAAAGACAATGACTTTAATCTGAATATTCCGCGTTATGTCGACACTTTTGAAGCTGAGGGTGAGATTGACCTCGATGCAATTGCTCAATCATTGCAGGCTTTGGAAGTGGAAAGTCAAAAGACGGATGCGGTGATTAGTGAGTTTTGCAAAGAGCTTGGGATTGCTTCGCCGTTTGCGGAGGTGAAGTAATGTCTGTACCTAAGTTGCGATTTAAAGAATTTGATGAGAATTGGACTTTAAATAAAATTGGAGATATAGCATCTAAAGTTGGTAGCGGTAGCACTCCAAGAGGGGGAGCAGAAGCCTATACGGGTGAAGGTATTATTTTCATTAGAAGTCAAAATGTAAACAATGATAGGCTTTTACTTAATGATGTAGCTTATATTCCTGATGAAATTCATAACAAAATGTCGGGCAGTAAAGTTATTGCTAATGATATTTTATTAAATATAACAGGTGCTTCAATCGGGCGAAGCTGTGTAGTTCCATCCGAGTTTAATGAAGGCAATGTAAATCAGCACGTTTGCATTATTCGAACACCGAATGACGATCCACTATTTATCCAATCATTTTTAAGCTCTGATAATGGGCAAAATGCTATTGAATCTAAGCAAGTAGGTAGTGGTCGTGAAGGTCTAAATTTTCAAGCTATTCGATCAATAGATTTATTTCTTCCCCAGAAAAAAGAACAAACCAAAATAGCCACTTTTCTTTCCGCAGTCGATGAAAAGATTATCCAGCTGACTCAAAAACACGAGCTGGTCAGCCAGTATAAACAAGGCATGATGCAGAAGTTGTTTAGCCAACAAATTCGTTTTAAAGCGGATGATGGGAGTGAGTTTGGGGAGTGGGAGGAGAAAAATTTAGGAGAAATAATTAAATTCTATAACGGAAAAGGGCATGAAAATAATGTGGATTCTAATGGTGAGTTTTTATTAATTAATTCAAAATTCATTTCAACAGACACTAGAGTATTTAAAAAAGTTACAGCATGTAATCAAAAAGTTTTTAATGATTGTTTAGTGATGGTTATGAGCGATGTGCCAAATGGTAAAGCTATTGCCAAGGTATTACATATAGCAGATGGAAGTAAATATGCTTTGAATCAGCGAATTGGTATGTTTGTATTTAGCAAATTAAATTATCCTAAGTTTTTTCAATATCAACTTAATCGTCACAAATATTATTTAGCATTCGATAGTGGAGTTGGGCAAACAAATTTAAAAAAAGAAGAAGTTTTGTCCTGCCCCTTACTTGTCCCTTGCCTAGAAGAACAAACCAAAATCGCTAACTTTTTATCTGTCATCGACCAAAAAATTGAAGTTGCGGCGCAGCAAATTGAACAAGCAAAACAGTGGAAAAAAGGCTTGTTGCAGCAGATGTTTGTCTAATATTTTCATATCAGCAAAGTGAAAGATCACTTTGTTTTATAAAACTTAAAATAGGATCATCATGAAAAAACTTATACTTGTTGCTTTTATGACATTGCCAATGTTGGCACAGGCTCAAACCTTTAAATATCAAAAAAATGTTTCTGGCTTTAAGCACTATAAAGGAGACGCGACCTTAACAGGAACTTACTCACGTACTTTAGACCCTGAATATTTAGAATATATGGGTGATGGGATTTGCTTTGAACCTGATAAAAAATCATCTGCACTGGTACCACGTCCAAAAGGTGATGAACGAACGGCATGGTTCTGCTTTAGCAATTTTGAGCAAGCCAAAAAAACATTTAAATTGCCAGATACCATTAAAAAAGACTATTGCAGCTATGAAGGTAAGGCAACTATTACCATTAAAGACTACAACCTATTCGTGGAAGAAACAGAAGGCTTTGACTTAACCCAACTGGTGTTCGCAAAAAATATAACGCCTGCTAAAGCAGTGAAGTGTGAAACTCAGTATTAAAGCTGTTTCGTTAAAGAATTTGTACAAGCCAAAGACTTAAAAAAGGCTTGTTGCAGTAGATGTTTGTGTAAGGGGAATTGTTATGGCGAATTGGTTAGTTACTGTTAATTACGATGAATTTGATTTAGAAAAAGCCTTTGATGCTTTACCTAAAATTTATTGGAAAAACTCAGCAACAACTGAAGGTAAAGGCCTACAAATTAACGATATTGTTTATGTCTATGTGACTCAACCAATATCTAAAGTTATGTACCAATTCAAAGTGATTGGGCATGCTGATCCATCAGAATATCCTCTGGCACAAAAAGTATTTTGGAAAGATAGGACCCAACTGAATAGCATTAAGGGCTATGCTGTTTTTGAAAAATTGAAAAAAGTCGATAAAGCTACTTTATCCTTTGATTACTTTGTCCAGAACAAATTAATCCCTGATGCTCCAATTCAAGGTCGCCGTACAGATCGTGATAAAGACTCTAATGATCCTATTCGTATTTTTTTAGCGCATATTTTGAATGAGTTTAATAACGAGATCATTGCTACAGATTACCCAGATGAAGCTGATACTGAAAATAAAAGCTTTCCTGAAGGTGCAAAGCAAACTGTTCAAGTTAATCGCTATGAACGTAATCCTGAAGCTCGTGCTAAATGTTTAGAAATTCATGGAACACGCTGTGAAATTTGTAAGATGAGTTTTGCAGAAACTTATGGCACTTTCGCCAAAGATTTTATTCATGTGCATCACATCACGCCATTACATCAAATTTCCGAAAGTTACGAGGTCAATCCTGAAACTGATTTAATGCCAGTCTGCCCAAATTGCCATGCAATGCTGCATCGACAGGAAAATGGTATACCGATGACTGTTGAACGATTGAAACTGTTATATGAAGTATCTAAAAGTTCAAAGTAAATTCAATTGTTGTCCAACTTCTAAATTAATCACTTTAAAACTATAGAGAAGTAGTAAATGAATAAGCTTTTAATGGCATTACTCATTTTTGTGCCAATGTTTAGCCAAGCACAAACTTTTTATTATGATGAACCTGCAATCATAACTGGAAAATTACTCAGAATTAAAAGCTTACATCCAAATCAAGAAGTGTTTGGGGGTAATCAAATTGCTTTGACCTTAGATCAGCAAATTAATGTTGATGGTACAGAAGGTTTAGTAAAAACTAAACTTATTCAGTTGGTTGATTATAATCATGCTCGCTATACATCACTTTTTAAGAAAGAAGGAAAATCTGTAGAAATTAAATGCAGTGAGTTGTTTCGATCACATACAGCACACCATACTACAAAAGTTTTGTGTGTTGTTAAGTCTGTGGATTATAAATAATGGAATTATCTATGGTAGTTCCTGACATGGAAAAACTTGTTGCAGCAGATGTATGTGTAGGCGGGGCGATGCAAAATATTGAAGAAAGATTGATTCATAAATATGAAAAAATTCTATTAGAAGCAAAACTCAATAGCCCAAAAGAATCTGAGGTAACGATCTTCGATACTGCCTTTAGAAAACATCATGAAAATCCTACAACTGAATTGTTAGCATTTTTTATTGATCCAAATGAAGCACATGATCTTGGTCTAATTTTCTACGATGGTTTCATTAGTTCATTAAAAGATATTAGTGATGAGTTAAATGATTTAGATTTTGGCGGTTTTCAGAAAATAGGCATTGAACAAACTGTAGCTGACCAGAAAAGAATTGATCTATGGCTAGAGAGTGAAAAAACCTTAATTTTAGTAGAGCTAAAAATAAACCATGAGCAAAATAATCCTGTATCGCACTATGAAGCATGGGGTAAAAAAGAAGCTAAAGACGGAGAAAAGCATTTAATAAAACTAGTTGTCAGTTTGGATGGGATAACCAAATTTAAAAATTGGTACAGCATATCCTATTCACATTTAGCAAAGCATATACGTACAACTTTAAGTAAATCTAGCGTTGAACGCCCTTTGAGTAAATGGACTATTTTTGCTAGAGAATTTTTACTGCATCTAATTAATTTGAAAGAGGTTTTGGAGACGGATATGAATACAATTGAGTTTGTAATTAAAAATAATAAAGAGATTCAAGAGTTATTTATATTAAGAGAAAAGGCTTATAAAGAAATTGAACAGCATGTTTTAAATGAATATGGAGTAGTATTTGAGGAGAAAAATTATAAGGTGGTAAGTGAGAGACGAGATAAAAAGGAAGCAAAAGCTTGGCGTTTTCAAAATACAAAATTCAAATCCAGTACTGATATAGCCTTATATTTATATTATGATGTAAAACCTACATCTGAACTTTGGTTATGTTTTGATTTAAATAAGAAAAATAAAGAAATAGTAAAAACTATTAATACCAGAGTGAAAAGAGGTAAATATAAAAATCAGATTAATACCAAGAAATCTAATGAGCAAACCGATGAAAATTATCTAAGTATTTGTTGGGAGTTTAATGAGTTCAACTTGTTAGCGATAACAGAGTTAATTATTGAAAATCAAAAGTTATTAAATCAAATTGAATTAGGGTAAGTTATGACAGTACAAAGTGAATATCAACTTGAAAATGAACTGATTCAACAACTCCAAGGACTGGGGTATGCAACAGTCACCATCAAGAATGAAAGCCAATTACTGTCAAACCTCAAAACTCAAATTGAACGTGCCAACGGACTTGCGCCATTATCAGAAACTGAGTGGAAGCAAGTCATTAGCTTTCTAAATACAGGCACTGTATTTGAACGTGCCAAAAATCTCAGAGACCAATTCCCCGTTAAGTTTGATGATGGTTCAAGCAAGCACATTTTCTTTTTATCGGATGACCCAAGCAAAAATGTATATCAAGTCACCAATCAAATCACGATAGACCATCGTGATTTTAATGGTCGAACGAGTCGTTTCGATGTGACATTATTAGTGAATGGCTTACCTTTAGTTCAAATTGAACTGAAAAAACGCGGCATGGAAATTGCCGAAGCCTTTAATCAGACTCAACGCTATATCCGTGAAGCGTATTGGGCAGGGCAAGGGCTGTTTGGTTTTATCCAACTCTTTATCATCAGTAATGGTGCCAATACCCGCTATTACTCAAATGGCACCACAGGCATCGAGTTTGCTTTTCCTTGGGCTGATGTCAGCAACAAACACATCAATGAAATTGTCGATTTTACCGATGCTTTTCTCAATCATGTACACCTCACGCAAATGCTGACTCAATACATGGTGATGCTGGAAACCAGTAAAAGTTTGATGGTGTTACGGCCTTACCAAATTTATGCTGTGCAAAAGATTATTGCGCATGTACAGAACTCACAGCAAAATGGCTACATCTGGCACACCACAGGTTCAGGTAAAACGCTGACGTCGTTTAAAGCCAGTCAACTCATCATGAAAATGCCTGATGTGGAAAAGGTGTTATTTGTGGTGGATCGAAATGACCTCGATACCCAAACATCACGTGAGTTTAATGCCTTTAAAGCCGAAAGTGTGGACAGTACTGACAGCACACATACTTTGGTGAAACAGCTCGATCAACGCCATGACAAGCTGATTGTCACTACCATCCAGAAGCTGAATCGCGCTATTAGCAATGACCGTTATGCGGAATCCATCAATTACCTGAAAGACAAAAAAGTGGTGTTTATTTTTGATGAATGTCACCGTAGTCAATTTGGTGATACCCATCAAAACATTAAAAAGTTCTTTAGTAATGCACAAATGTTTGGATTTACAGGGACACCGATCTTTGAGGAGAATAGTCAGTCCAAAGCAGGTTTGAAGCTCACCACAGATTACCTATTCAATCAGTGTTTGCATCAATATGTCATTGTGGATGCGATTCGAGACCGTAACGTACTTCAATTCCAAATTGATTATCGTGGCAAATATACTGCTAAAGGTATGCAGAACAACCTTGACTATGACGAAGATGTTGAGGGTATTGATACCCAAGAGATGTATGACAATCCGCAACGACTGGAAATGATTGCCCGTTATATCGTTGATACGCACGATACCAAAACCAAGAACCGTGAGTTTACGGCGATGTTCTGTGTCAGTTCAGTAGATACCTTGACGCAGTATTATGAACTGTTTGAAAAGGCACAAGCTGAGAAGCAGCAGCAAGATGAAGCACTAGGTCGATTATTTAAACCACTCACCATTGCGACTATTTTCTCCTATGGTGCGAATAAAGCTGTTGATACGGTAGATCAGAATGGTTTGATTCAAGAAGAATCAACTGATACACCAAGTCAAATTAACAAGTCTAGCCGCGACAAGTTGGACCGTTACATTGCTAACTATAATGCCCAGTTTGGTACTAACTACAATTCTGGTGACGGCTTCTATGCCTACTACCGAGATATTGCAGATCGAGTCAAGAAAAAGCAGATTGATATTCTATTGGTGGTGAATATGTTCCTGACGGGCTTTGATTCAAAGCCCCTAAATACCCTGTATGTGGACAAGAACCTTAAATACCATGGTCTGATTCAGGCTTTCTCTCGTACCAATCGTGTCTACAATGACAAAAAGCCTTTTGGAAACATCATTAGCTTCCGCAATCTGAAACGTGCTACGGATGAAGCCTTGGCCCTGTTTTCCAATAAAGAAGCCAGAAAGACGGTACTGGTACCGAATTTTGAGGAAATCAAACAGGATTATGCAGATGCAGTTGCAAAGCTATTTAACATCACCGCTGATTATCAGGCTGTAGATGATCTCGTAACAGAAGATCAGCAACTGGAATTCATTAAGGCATTTCGAGAAGTGATGCGTTACAACGCACAACTGCAAACCTTTGTGGAATACGATCAAGACCAGACGGTATTAGACAAACAGCACTTTGCTAATTTTGCTTCGAAATATGCAGACCTGTGTCGCGCGATTCGTAAAACCACCAAGAAAGAAAAAGTCTCGGTGCTAGATGATGTCGATTTCCAATTAGATTTACTGCACAGTGATCGTATCAATGTGGGGTATATCCTGACGCTGTTACAGATGGCCGTTAATGCTGAAACAGATGAACAACGGAAGAAGTATGAAGCGCAAGTGCATGACTTAATTGGAGGGGATGTTAGCTTACATGACAAGCAAGACTTGATCCAAAAATTCATTGAAGAAAATATACCGAAAATGATCAATGGACAGAGTGTACAAACAGCCTTTGCTAAGTTCTGGGATGCAGAGAAGGAACAGGCTTATCAACATTTCTGTGAGCAAGAAAACCTAAAACCTGAAGTGTTAAAACAGGTCTTGGATAATTATGAGTTTAATCAACGCTTGCCACGTAAAGAAGAAATGAAGGAATTACCTAACTTTAAGGTGAAGTTGTTTGAGCGAGATAATGTCTTGACCAATTTGCTGGCGAAAACGAGACAGTTGATTGAGAAGTATTATGTCGGGTTTTAATAGAGGTAATAATTGGGTCAAAGCAATTATAAAAATTAAATTTATTAATGAGTAAGGTGGCAGTTCATCTGCCACCATCTCAAATTCTAGTTGAAGTGTTATTGACAAAAAATTAGATATTTCATATTCTTTCAATTAAGCAAAAATGCCTAGGTTGAGTTTTAACCTGCGGTTAAGAAGTCATACTCTCTTAAACAAAAATACTCATCTTATCTTCATACATAAGACAAAATCCGTTACTTCGTTAGTATGCTGCTGAATCATAAGGTTTAGTTGAAGCTTTTTATTTCTTATCGAAATACGACGGATTTTACCATGTTCAAAGCATCTTCAAAAAACAACTTTGCGACCCAACCATCTGTTGTGGGTTATTTACCGCTTAAACAATTTCATATTCTGCCAGTCTTTGGTTTAGAACCTGAACTCATTAAACAATCAGTTAAAAGTGTATCTTATGATCGTGAAAAAATAAGTCATTGCACGTTATTAAATGCACTTGTTCAATCATTGGGTTTTAAGGGCGGTTTCTCAGGATATTCAAATGCCTATGAGCAACTGCTAAAACCATTTATGGAAGATCATGATTTAAGGCAATATGCCGATCTGATTGCACCAAGGTTTCCATGTAACGGAGCTAGTCGTTTAAAACACGAGCGTCAAGACATCTCAGATCGTCTGTTCTATAACAACAGTGCTATTCCAGATAAAATATTTACAGGATACAACTTTCGTTATGATCAATACTTTGATGATGGGATAGGTATCTACAACTTTGAGATTGAGCGTTCTCAATATGGATTAAATCAAAATCCTTATGATGCGAATTGCTCTGAAAATGTAGATCTTGCGCTGCAAAAACCCACACTTCAAGTACAGCTTAAGCGGAAACAACCGCAGACCAGATCACTTATTGATATCGTGATTGGTGGAGACTTATTTTTTATTCAAGCTGGTTTTAACTTGCTTGGTGATCAGTTGACTCAACCGAGAGAAAAAGAATCTGTTTTTCAATTCTATAACAGCAACAAGATAGCTTTGGCAGAATCTCTAGTTCATTGTAATAAAAAGATGAATTTATTCATTCAGCGTATTGAGCAAATTAATCAAGGCTGGATTGAGGTGCTTCCTTTTAATGAAAATCTTATTTTTTTAAAAGGTGAAAATGGCGATTACGATTTCATTTTTAAAAATCAACGTGATGAAGAATTCAAACATCAAATTTATGAGCCGTACTTAAAAAGAGCGGATGTCCCTAGATTTGAAGATGAATATCATTTCAAACGTTGGTTCTACTTCGAGTTTAGAGGGAATAGACAGCAACAGTTACATCAAGCAGAAACTGAATATTATTGTTCTGGTGGTAATACACGTAACTATCCTGGCATAGAGGAGTTACTAAAACGTTCGTTGCATAGTGATTATATCAAGACGCTCATAGATTTGAGGTCTTCCATTGAGTTGCCTGATTATCAAAAAATTAAGCTGGCAAATGGTAAAGTTTTAACGGTCTCAGACATTATTACAATTGAAGAGTTTAACGAGTTTTCGATTGCTAATCGCTCATATATGCAAGGTCGAGCTGAGTTATTTGAGAAAAATGGTGGTTTAGATAACCTCGAAGCTGTAAATGCGGATGAAAATACAACGCTACCAGTCTCTTTAACTTGGTACGATGTCATGATGTTTATCAGTTGGTTTAATCGTAAAAATAAAATAGAAACCCGTTTATTAACTTATGATGAGTTCATCGAGATTTCTCCTTTTGATGAACCTAAAGATGATACTCTAAACTATTATTCACCTCCTATTAAAATCACTATAAAAGGGAAAACTACTTTTAGTGATCAACTTAATGAGGAATTTGAATACAATTGTTTGAGCTTTTATGATGAAAATGGAGTGAAAATAGTTGGTCATCCACCTTATATGGAAGAAGAAGCTTTCCAAAAAATTCAATTAAAATTTGATGATGTGAAATTTTTGGAAAAACATGGGCTCAAATATATTGATTCTAAAAATTTTGGTGAGTGGTTAACAGATAAAACTTACGTGTGTTGTAAATCACTCACAGGATTTTATAACTATATTTCTAAACCAACACCAGCATTGAATTCTACTGGTAAATATAAAGGTCGAAAAATTGGTTTTAGACTGTGTTATGAGTTGAAAGATTAATTGCTGTTACCTATAGGCATAAGTTCTCTTATGCCTATATTCTTATTAAGTTCAAAAACTAAGTAATTGACTTCATGATGAAGAAATTATTGAGCATGGTTGCTACCACCGCAAACTGTAAAAATAAAGATGATATGATTATTGTTAACATTAGTTAATTCCTTTCCTGAAACATTACAACGTATATAGATATTAGATGAATTATTGGCATATACAATTACACCCAGACTCAAGATTAGATGTTGACACGTTAAAAGCTATACTTGTGAAGAAACAAGTCATTGGCATGGGGGAGTATTGGGAAGACAAAAAAGGAAATCCAGTGATTGATCCTAACCTCTTCAAAGAAGATATGAAAATTGACGATGTTGTGATGGTTCGTGATGGAAGTACGCCTGTAGCATTGGTAAAAATAAAAGGTAATGCTTACATAGAAAATGATATAGATAATGAATTTGATTGGTTCAAACTTAGAAGACAAATTGAAATTGTTGGTTTTTACGGAGAAAATGAGAAAAAGCTTCTAGATCAAATTTTAAGAACTTATGGTAAAAGTCACATACAAGCACCAGGTACTTTAACCTACTGTAATGGAAATAATGCTACAAATAATTTTATTGAAGAGTGGTATGAGTTAAGGAATTACGTGAGACTTATGGAAAGTATTAAGCTGCCAGAAGATCGACAAGATCAAATAAAAGCACTTTGGAACAAATTTAAAAGTGAAACGAAAGAGGCAGAGAGGAAATCTAACAATGGCGAAGTTGAGAAACTAATTTCTGAATGGAAACTATATAAGGATAAAATTTTAAATGACACATTAAGTTTGGATGATTACACAAACATTTTGGGAAATTCTACAGCGACAATGCCTGGTGGTTATCTGTGTAACTTCTTGGAGCGAACTACGAAAAGTGCTTTAGGTTCTTCAAAGCCTGGGTCGGCATTTAACTTTGAGGTGAAGTTAAATGATGACAATTCTAGTTATTATATAAAAAGTACAAAACAATCAAATGCTACTAGACAAGAAGCGGAAACGTATTTTCATGATCACATAAAAGGGTTACTAAAAAATATTGTTTTAGCAAATGATCCGTTGAAAAAAATACGTTTGATTGAAAACGAACAAAAATACAGTGCCAAACAAGTTTTAATGAAATTGGCTGTATTAGATAGTTTGTCGGATTTTCTTTATATCTACTCTACAGAATGGTTGGAAGAGTTGTATAACGAGTTTATTGATGGTGATGCTGAAGGAGTTTTTACAAAAAACTATCAGGTTTGTGCTGTAGCAAAGAAACTTTTAGACGTAAATGAACAAGACAAAAGTGAACTTGTTTTGCTTTCACGTTTCTTGTGGCGTTTTGTAAATTCCAAAGCAATCACAGACATAAACAATCCTAACGTTATTCTTTATGGGCCACCAGGAACGGGAAAAACATTTTTTGTAAAAAGTAGTTTAGATTTTATTTGTCAAGGTGATACTTCACGATATGAAGTTTTACAATTTCATCCATCATTTACTTATGAAGATTTTATCGAAGGTATTAAACCTAAAGGTGTTTCAAAAGATGGAAACATCCGCTTTGAGTTGGTAAATGGTATTTTTAAAAACTTTTGTATCAAAGCGAAAGAATACCCTAAAAAGGATTTTTATTTCGTCGTGGACGAAATAAATCGAGCAAATCTTTCAATGGTTTTTGGTGAAACCTTGTCGTTATTGGAAAAAGATTACCGACATGATGCTGAAAATAAAAATCTGATTCGAACACAATATTCTGCGTTAATTGGGGATTTAATCAAAGAAGACAATAAATTTAAAGAGTTAGCTTATGAAATTGACAATGATGAAGTAAAGTTCGGAGTGCCTAAAAATGTGTTTTTTATAGGAATGATGAATGATGTGGATAAAAGTATTGACGCTTTTGATTTAGCCCTTCGTAGACGTTTTAAGTGGATAAGAAAAGATTGTGATTACGAAGTAATTGAAGAAGAAATACGTTTCAAGGGAAAAGATCAGTTCAATAATACAGGTCAGTATGTCAAAGCCTGCAAGAAATTGAACGAGTATATTTCTAAAGACTTAGGTTTAGGAAAGTCATATGAATTTGGTCACTCATTTTTTATGAGGATTAGTGATATTGCTAAACGTAGAGATATTACAAAGGATAATGTTGGAGTTTTATTTAATTTGTATTTGCGACCAACATTGAAAGAGTATCTAAGAGCACTATTTGCAGAAAGCGAATTGGAAACTAAGTTAGATGAAGCGTTAATCAAGTTTAAAGAAACAATGAAATAAAATGAAAATTAGCATTCCAGTTAATCACAATTTCTACGAAGAAGACCCGATTTGGGAATCGGCTTTACGTGAAAAATTTGGGGTAAAACAGTCAAGTGTAAAAAAGTTGCAAAATCTTTTTTCGTCTGTTTATGAATTAAAGCTTGGTGCGGAACAACTAAAAAAAGTCAAAGTACTTAATTTCAAAAAAAAATCTATTTTTGAGCAAGATGAAGAGCGTCTAATTCTAAAATTATACTCGAAAGAAAAAGCAGAAAAAGCGTACTTTATTCAAACTGGTCTGTATGCTGGAGTACTTTTTCACAAAGGTTGTAAATTTAACATTACAACAAAATATGGAGATGCTTTTCTACAACGTATGCTCAACTTCGTAAATGACATATACGTTGATAACGAGCAAATACAAGCCAAGAAAGATGAAACAGAAAATCAGTTTTTATTTATTATTGCTCATTTATTTATTCAGGCATTAGAAAAGGCAGCCGTTTTAGGTTTGCCACAGCACTACCAAACACAGCAAGAGCGAAGTCAAAAAGTAAGAGGAAGTATAAATTTCAATGATTATTTAAAAAGAGATATTCCATTTCAAGGAAAACTAACGACAACTTTCAGAGAGCGAATGTATATTCAAGAAATAATTGATGTTTTATATTTGACATTGAGAAAATTAGAAAGTGTTTTCGGAAAAGAAATTCACAGTCGTTTGCTTGGTTTAAGTCAATTGTTAAAACAACAATATTCTGGTCGTTTTGCGAGTTACGAAACAATACAAAGAGCCAAAATACATCAGGCTATAAACAATCCAATGTATCGGGGGTTCAAAAAAGTTTTGGAGTATGCAGAAATAATTTTATTGAACAAAGACCTAATACCCGATAATGAAAAGAAAAATTTAGAGACAACGGGTTATTTGTTTGACATTGCAGAATTATACGAAATCTATCTTGAAAAACTTTTGAGTAGAAACTTTCCTGAATGGTCTGTAAGTGGACAAGTTGAAATTCCAATTTACAAAAATCAATTTTATCGCAGGTCAATATTTCCAGATTTAATAATGAAACACAGGACAACCGGAGAAGTTATTGTTCTTGACGCAAAATTTAAGAAAATGGGAATGCAAAATAATGACATTGATAGGTCAGATTTACACCAAATACATTCTTATTCGGGTTATTACCAAAATAATTTAATTGCAAGTGGTTTGATCTATCCGTTATCAAAACAATTAGACATTGATAAGTCTTACTCTGACACTTTATACGGTAACAACAATAATGATGTGCTATTTATAGTGGACGGAATTTATGTTTATGAAACACAGACAATGGATGATCTAATTGAAAATGAAAATATATTTATAAAACGAATGACAGATTTGATAGGTAAACAAGACGTAACTATTTGACAAAAATAATAAATAGCATGAGCGATCAAGATACCGTACAAGCTAGCGATCAAGTTAAGCCCTTCATTGAAAAGATGGAACAGAAGGAACTCGCGCCACCTTATGGGAGGATATACCATCTGGCAAGATGATGGGTAAAAATCTATAACTTATTATTTTTTAATAGACAGATTTTATTGGCGATTTTTAGTGAGTTAAATAGTCACCATCTCAACTTGAATTAACGAATTAAATGTCTCTTTTGTGATAATTTTGACTAACTGCTAATTTCGTAGATACTTTTAGTTAGATGAAGTTTAATCAAATATTGTTCATCGCTATTTGATTTTAGGTACTTTTGATCCTGGACTCAATAATGAATATGACTTCTATCCAATGTTGGGATTTGCCTCAATGCTTATTAATTATTTAGATAATATTTTTATCACTATTAGTACTATTGAAATCAAAAATATAAATAAAAGAATTCCCCAAATAAAATTAATTGATAAAATTAGTTTAAAAAGTAACCTAAAAATTATTTCAATTAAATCAGACATGAATTAAATTTAAATCATTATAATAATTTGATATTTATAAGTTATTTTTTGGTTGTTTGCAATGTTTTTCAATTCTTCCTCCAAATCTTGGATCAGAAATTAATTTGTAAAAGATGGCTAGAAATCAATAGAAGATCAATACAGAGTCTTCATTTTAGTTTTTTACGTGGCATCTCCTGCCTATACTTTAAGAGAAAATTCTACTTTTAGGTTCTATTGTTTTTGTGAGAGATATCTGAAGAAATAGAAATTTTATAGTCTTGTGACATCACCTGTCATTTTGATTCCTTATCTTTACCTTATTCAACTGATTAGTCATTTTGACCAATGGCTCAAATTTAAAAGGTAAATATTAAATGGAAATTAGTATCAAGATAAATCCTGCTCCATTTACTATTAAGCAAAAGATGAAAGCATTAAAGCGTATTTTTAGAGAATTAATATTAGGGAAGATAAAGTGGGCTGAATTAAAAAAGTTCTATTCAGCAATGTTACACCTAGAACGTTATTTAGAAAAATTAAATAATATGGTAATTAAATTTGAATAATATTTTTATGTGATTTGGTGTGACTTTTTGTATTATTAATGTGTTATATTTCAAGCATATCAATTAACCAGAAAAATGTCAGACGTTTTAAATAATTAGAGAAAATTTATGCAACGTGATGATTCTATTCATGAGCGTTTAGCCGACCGATTAGCCAATATTTTAACAAAGTTAAATATGGGGTATCAGTTAAGTATAAAAGAGCTAGCATCTGAATTTGGGGTAAGTACACGTACAATTTCGAGAGATTTTGATCGTCTTAACGCTTATTTACCGTTGTTACAGGATGATGAAAATAAAAAATTTTATCTAGATTCAAATTATTTGGGAAAAATTGCTCCAAAAGATATCCGTAATTTTGCTCAGCTTTCAGGAATTAGCCATTTGTATCCATCATTGGATATGTCTTTTCTACGTGAACTTTTAGATACTCGAGCACAACAGATTTATAGTGCTAAAGGTTACTCTTTTGAAGATGTAAGTCAGTTTAAAGAGTTATTTAAGGTTGTTGGAAAAGCGATTCAAGAACATAGGCAAATTAGTTTTGTATATAAAGGGGAGCCTCGACTGGTTCAACCTTATCGCTTGATTCATCATCATGGCAGCTGGTATTTGGCAGCGGTTAGAAAAGATCAACTGCGTACTTATCGCATTTCGCATATTCAGCTCATGCACTCTCCACATGAAAATTCTCAATTTGTCCCTGACCCAAATATTGTAAAACTTGTGGAAAATGATGACAGCATCTGGTTTGGACAGGATAAACAGGAAATTATTTTATCTATTGATAGTCAGGTTGCATTTTATTTTAAGCAGCGATCGATATTGCCCGAGCAGCAAATAGTAAAAGAATTAAATGATGGTGGATTGCTGGTTTCTTCTAAAATTAATCATGACATGCAGTTGTTGCCGTTAATACGATTTTGGATTCCACATTTAAAAATAGTGAATCCCGTAGAACTTCAACAGGAAATAGAAGAGGGATTAAAAGAGTACTTGAGTATTTAATATATAATTTTTAAACAATGGGGTTGTTAATGACTGAAAATATTAAAGAAAATATGTTTTCAACTGGAAAAATCTTAATCAATGATATTGCACAAGCAATAAAGAATGAGATTCGGCCATTAGATGAAAAAAACCAACAGCGGTTAGACCAACTTACGGAAATAACCCAGGTAAAACTAGACTCAAATGAAGTGGAACTGAATGAATTGGGTAAAGCTAAACCTGCACGATTTCAGTTAAAAGATGTTGTTTTACCTGCAGCTACTGAAAATGAAATTCGTGAGGCTTTAATTAAAGTTAAATTTCATGAACTTATTTATCATTCTTGGGGATTTAATGAAATCGATCCAGCGGGTAAAGGTTGTGTTTTAAACTTTTATGGCCCGCCAGGAACAGGTAAATCGCGTGGCGCAGAGGCTTTAGCTGGTGAGTTGGGTCTGCCTTTTTTAAAGGTTGATTTAGCTGAGCTTGAAAGTAAATTTATGGGGGAAACCGCTAAAAATTTATGTGCTGTATTTAAAGAGGCTCAAGAAAATCATGCCTTATTATTTTTTGATGAAGCAGATACCGTTTTAGGGAAGCGATTATCATCAGTAACCCAAGGGGTTGATGCAGAAATTAACATGACACGTTCAACGATGTTAATTGAAATGGACAATTTCACAGGTGTATTGGTTTTTGCCAGTAATTTCCCTGAAAATTATGATTCAGCATTTAGACGCCGTATTTCTCATCATATTCACTATCAGTTGCCTGACTTAGAGGCACGAATTCGTTTATGGGATATGCATCTAGTTCCTAATATTCCTTTGCAATGTGAAAGCCGTGAACAATTATTAAAGAGTTTGGCTGAACAATCTGAAAGTTTTGCTGGTGGCTATATTTTACAGGCAATGCGTTTAGCTTTACCTATGGCTGTTGATCCAATTGAGCCTGAAAAAAGTCAGCTCACAGAGGAGCATTTACTTAAGTCAATTAATTTAGTTAAGCGTGGTATGCGTGAAGTTGGCAGTGATGTTCAAGAGCGTTTAAGTGATACCAGAGAAATGTTTGGTATTAAAAAGACTTCTAATGAAGAGATGACTAATTCACAGGAAATTGTAGTTCATAGTGAATTGATTGAAGGCAAAAATATTAATATTGAAGGGGTAAATTAATGGGTTTTTGGAGCAGTGTGGGTAGTGCTATTTCTTCAGGTGTAAGGGCCGTGGCTTCTAGTGTTAGCCGAGGCATTAGTGCGGTAGCTTCTGCAGGTAGTCGGCTGTTTAAAAGCGCTGCTTCAGCAGTAAAACAAATGGCTTCTAAAGTTCATGACTGGAAAGCTTTATTGGGTGCCATGGTGGATGGAGCAAAAAAAGGGGCACAGATAGGTGCAAAAAAAGGTCCATGGGGAATGCTTTTTGGTGGCTTAATAGGTGCTGGTATTGGTGGTCTATTTGAGTTTAATAGACAAGCTAAAGCTCATCAGCAAGAAATGCCACAGCCAATTTATGAAGAGCCGAATCATTCAAATGAAGTGGATGGGGATATTGAACGGTTAGGTAAAATGATCACTGAATTTTTACCAGCTTTGCAACGTAAATTTTCAAGCAATGCACCAGTTGAAAGCTTTGAAGAATATTTACGTATAGATATTTCAATGGCTTTTATCCGTGATTTTTTAAATCGTCTTGAAAATATGGAAAGTACATCTGAGCTTACTATGTCAGATCGTCGTTTTATTGAGTTAATTGATAAGCTAGCCTTAGATAAGCCAATGAGTGAAGCTGAGCTTCAAGAGTTTGATGGGTTGGTTAAACAGCGTTTTGGTAAGAGCTTATTATTGATTGGATCTCAACGCTTATTTTCCTTATGGACAAATGAGGAAGAGAGCTGTAAACAAAATGTTAATCAACAACGTACGGAAATTAGCCGTGCTGAAATCTACTTTAAGGAGTTGGAAGGTAGAGTAAAATATAATCTACCAATGACAGATGAAGAAAAAGCTAAATATGAAGAGTTAAAAGGACATATAACAAAAACTCGAAATGAATATGATAACTCAAAAAAATATTTAACGAATATTCGTCTGATGACAGGGGTAGCAGAAGGCTTATTACAACAAGCTGAAGCAGAGAATACAGGTACTCTAATTAGAGAGCAAGAACGTAAACGTGCTGATAAAGCTGGTGCGATTCTAGTAAATATGGAGCGTACTTTAGATGAGAATGAGACAACAGCTGAATTGCCTTTATCTGAAGAAGATAAGTCATTCTTAAATCAATATGTTGATTTACATATGCCAGCGGCAATTAAACGCCAAAAACAACACGCTCAAGAATTTGTGGAAGTATCTGTATGAACAACATATTTGCTTTTTTATTACCTCATACAACACTCGATTGGTTTTTCTTTTCTTTATTATTGGGGTGGCTTACATTCTCTTTAGTGGCAGCCAAAAAAGCTAAAAATAATATTCAACAACGAATCCATTCATCACATTTTAATAATATTAAAGCTAGTTTTACTGAATTATCAACCGCTTTAAGAGATCCAAAATGGGATCATATTGTTGAGAATGCCCCAGGATTTGCTTTAGTACTTGGGTTGTTGGGTACATTCTTAGGTATTGGTTTAGCAATCTCAGGCGCTGGTCAAATATTGGCAGATATGAATTCAGGTTCTACAAGTGCAACTGATATGCGCCAAACTATTGGTAATTTAAGTCCAATGCTTGCTGAAATTGGCTTGAAATTTAAGAGCAGTGCTTGGGGAATTCTAGTTCATATTGCTTTACGTCTCGTAATTCCTGTATTTGGAATTGATGAAATACGCTCTCAGGCGATTTTAAAGCAACTTGAGAAAGATGCAGAGCAAGAAGAAAAAGCTGTTAATAAGCGATGGGAACAAATTGAAAATTTGCTTCAAAGAGCCTTATTTACAAATACTGCACAAGCAGGCTCTATTGCTAAAGTAATGGAAACACAAACAGAACATTTAGCAATTATTGCTGAAGTTCAACAAACTTTTGGTGATAACGTTAAAACGTTAGGCACATCTGTAAAAGAGTTTGAGAAGACAGTAGATGCCTTTAGGGGAAGTATGAAAGTAGCTATCCAAGAAATGCAAGAAAGTGTACAGAATGCAAGTCAAGGTTTACATGACACTGTTGAATCAATGAAACAGGAAGTAAGTACTACTTTTACAGAGTTTAGAGATAATGTGTCTCAAACACTTGCAAAAGTAGGAGATGATATTTCCACTTCGAGCTTTGCAATTAAATCGTCGGTAGATACGTTGAGTGCTAGCATGAGTAAGGAGCTTCAGAATGTCACGATGGTCACTGCCAGTTTGACTACACACTCTAGAGAAATGGCAGTAGCAATCACTGAGCAAAAATTAACACTAGAAGAAATGGGCGATAAAGTTCAATCTATTGCAGCTAAAGGGGCTGAATACGCTTTTAGTCTAGAAGATGTTACTGGTAACATTGAAAAGCTAGCTGGTTCTGATGGCATTATTGCTAGTAATCTTGCAAAAGTTGCATTAAATACTAAAGCAAGTAGTCACCATCTTGAAGTGCTCGCGAATAATTTAACTGCCACAGAGTCTGGCTCCTCATTTGGTAACTTTTTAACAAGGAAGTAATTCCAATGGCAGATCATGCAAATAACGAGTGGATCTCTATTGGGGATTTCATGGCAGGTATTGTTGGTGTACTCGTTCTATTTTTTGTAATAGCAATTTTAATTACAGCAACTTCACAGGCTGAAGCTGAGGAGAAAAAGCAACAAGGTGCTATCAAAGTTATTAACGCGATTGAAAAAACTTTAAAAGAAAGTGGAACCTCAAAAGGGATTACATTTTTACCTGAAAAAGGAATTATCCGCTTAGATGACTCTTCCTTTGCTCAGGGTAGTGCATGTTTGGATAGTGGCTTACAAAAGGCTTTTAAAGAAAGGCTAGCACCATTAATTCAAAAAAATATGGTTGATAATCGATTGTTGAATGTACAAATTGAAGGACATACAGATGCAGCCCCTGTAAATGGGGTTAAATCAAATATTTCTCAAGTGTGTTCACCATTTGATGATAATTATACTTTATCAGCTGGCAGAGCAAGAGAAGCTAGAAAAGCATTGTTTACCCAGCTTCAGTCTTCTGAATTGGTTCAAAGAATTTCAGTCGTTGGTTATGGTCCTGATAGATTATTAAATAAAGATAATCCGAATGCAGCGAATAATCGACGTGTTGAGATTAGATTTATTATTCAGGATATATAAAAATAGTAGATATATTTTTTACTAAAACAAAATGGGCTTCGATAGAAGCCCATTTTGTTTTAGTAATATTTTGAATTAAATTTTTGATAAACTAAAGAGCTCTAAGTAAAAGTATAAGAAAAATTCGTATAGTAAAGAGTCAAATCCCTAACACGATCTGGTATGGCTTAAACCCTTCCAATACTGCATCAGAAACCAACTGAATAAAAGCTTCAGTCTTTCCATAAGACATCCATTGATCCAATGCTTCATAGTAAGCTAATCGATTCTCTACAGTAATCACGCATGGTGGATAACCAGCTTTCATTAACTCTAAATTCATGAGAAGGCGAGAGGTGCGACCATTACCATCAATAAAAGGATGTATGCCTACGAAGTCTGCATGCACTTTTGCCACTCGTTCAATTGGGTGCATTAGATATGCTTCTGTATTATACCAATCTACGAATTGAGCCATCTTATCATTGAGTAAAGTGTAATCTGGTGGGGTAGATGTCGCACCTGAAATTAATACATTTTGTTGACGATAACGACCTGCATTTTCATCATCGATATTTTTTAAAATAAGTTGATGAATATTGCGAATTTGCCATTCAGAAAATGACTCTTCTTTTTTAATAATATCTTCTACGTAGTAAATTGCATTACGATGATTAATCGCTTCAAAATGTTCTCTTAATGCTTTTCCACCAACCGTGATACCTTCTAAAACAACTTTAGTTTCTAGGAGGGTAAGCGTATTACCTTCAATCGCATTTGAATGATAAGTCCAGCGAACAATAAGGTCTTCTTGTAAGTTTTTAACAATGGCAGGTGCAAGAGGGCGATGTTGATCTAGTTTATTTTTTAAATCATCAATAATCTCAAACATTACCTTATCCATGAATACAAGTTATCGGATGATGATACAGGAAAAACAAAAGCAAAAAAATGAAATGATATAACATAGCTTTTATTGTTGGGTTGCGATGTGCTAATATTTTGTTAAGTTCAAATCCTGAAATTGGATTTGAACAAGATATTAAAGTGATTCAATGTACTAAATCTAAGTTGGGTCAAAATTGGGTCAATGAATTTTTTTATTCAATAAAATAGCTTTGGAATGAATGGGTTGGGATTTGAGTTCAATTGACGCCACCTCCACCAAAATTCAAAAGTAAATCCGAAGATCTTCAGCTAAAGGCTTGAACCGTAAGGGTTCAAGCCTTTTTTGTTTTAAGATCATTACATATCATTTAAGAACATTTTGAAGTGAGGCTGTACACATAGGGTGTACACAACGGAAAAATTGAACTGGATGTGTACAAATCATGAAGCGGACGCAAATAAAGCGTTTTCCAATCGCTGATACAGCATTGGAAAACCTAGAACCTGAGGCAAGTGAGTACCGAATTAAAGACAGTGAAAGTCTTTATTTTAGGGTTGCGCCAAGTGGGAAAAAATCTTGGGTTTTTCGTTATAAAAGAGAAGATGGAAAATGGTCTTGGATTAGTTTGGGAGCATATCCGCTAATCTCAGGTGCTAAGGCAAGAAAAAAAGCTCGGGAATTACTTAATGATATAGTTGATGGTAAAAATCCAGTTTTTACTAAAAAGCAGAAGCAAGAGAAAGAACTTAGTGAGCGTAAAGATTTGTTCAAAGCCTTAGCTCAAGAATGGCTAACGATCCGTCAAGGGAACTGGGTTGAAGCTACTTTTTTTAGAAATAAAGGTGCATTAGAAAAACATATTTTCCCAAAATTTGGTCATAGACCTTTTGATTCGATTCTAGCTGTTGAATGGTTTAACCATTTGCGAGCTATTCAAGTTGAACAGGGAATTAATGAACAGGTTAAAAGAATTTTAACCATGTGTCGTGATATTTATAATCTAGCAAAAGTCACGGGACGTATTGAATATAATCCATTAGAAGGTATACATAAATATCTAGAAAATGGTGTGTCGAAAAGTATGCCACATGTGGGTACTGAAGATGTTCCAGATTTACTCAGAACTATTCGACGGTATCCAGCAGAAGAAACGAGAATAGGCGGCAGAGTAAAACTTGAAGTGCGACATAAACCACCTAATTAATTTAAAGGGTTTATGGAGTATATAAAATTGTCATACCATCATCTTAACTTTGAAGATCGTACTGCATTAATGCTTGAGTCAAGAA
>NZ_MVOM01000038.1:0-39917 GCF_002018895.1 Acinetobacter sp. MF4640
TCTTGACTATTTTGTATTGCTCGACGCACTGCCTGTGTCGTTGTGGCGCTGCTGTGTAGAACTTGTCCCATAGTGCTTCCTTCCATTTATCTGAGAATATTGCACCATTAAAATCTGGGACTAAACAACTAAACACTCTTTTTTCATTGTTGAAGCAAGTTAATTGTGGATGCTCAAAGTTTGGATGTGGTGTGAATGATGCTCAAAACAAAGTAGGCGAGATCATTTAAAACACAACATTTGGAGTAAAAAGTATGTCCGAAGCACAATCTCAACCCGTATTTAAAATATGGTGCTTTATATTAGGCTTAGCTTTATTGCTGACTGGCTTATTTTATTTAATCGGTGGTGGAAAACTGATTAGTCTAGGTGGTTCATGGTACTTCCTCATAGCAGGTTTATTGACCACTATTTCCGCAATATTTATTTTTAGAAAAAAAGCATTGGGTGTCTGGATTTTTGCACTGGTTTTTCTTGGAACCGTGGTTTGGGCACTGTTTGATGCAGGTTGGGATTTTTGGGCACTCCATTCACGGTTAATGTTTCCGGCGGGTTTATTTGCCGCATTGTGTTTTACCTTACCTGCTATTCGTAAGTACCAATTTCAAATTGCGCCTTCAGCACCCGCTTATGCCTTAGGTGGTTTAACGGTGTTAGGTATGCTCGGTGGTTTGTATGGCATGTTTATTCCACATCCAACGGTAAAAGCCAGTGGTGAAGAGCTCCCTCTAGTGCCTGTAACGGCTCAAACCCAACAAGTGAATTGGTCGCACTATGGTAATGATACTGGTGGAAGTCGTTTTGCTGCGTTGGATCAAATTAACCGTAATAATGTATCTAAGTTAAAGGAAGCATGGCGCTTTCAAACAGGCGATATGACCACAGGTACGGGTAATGGCGCAGAAGACCAGCTCACGCCTTTACAGGTGGGCGATAAAGTCTTTTTATGTACGCCGCATAACAACATCATTGCTTTAGATGCGGACACAGGTAAACAAATCTGGAAGGCCGAAGTGAACTCTAAAGCCGATGCTTGGGAGCGTTGCCGTGGTGTGGGTTATTTTGACTCGACCGAAGCCTTGGTACAACCGACTTTAGCTGGTGCAAGTGCGGTGACAGCGGTGGCAAACAATACTATATGTCCACGTCGTGTTTATACCAATACACCTGATGGTCGTTTAATTGCAGTCAATGCCGATACAGGCGAACGCTGTAAAGACTTTGGTGTCGATGGAACGGTGAACTTACTGGAAGGTCTAGGTGCGGGCACGCAAGCGCCTCGTTTTGAAGTAACCTCGGCGCCAACCATTGCGGGAACCAGCATCATCGTTGGAAGTCGTATTGCTGATAACTTTGCAGCCGATATGCCGGGTGGTGTGATTCGTGCTTATGATGTGATTACTGGACAGCTACGCTGGGCTTTTGATCCACGTAACCCAAATCCAAGCTATGTCCTCAAACCAGGTGAAATCTATAAACGTAGCTCGGCAAACTCTTGGGCGGCAATGTCCTACGACCCGCAAATGAACACGGTGTTTTTACCGATGGGGAGTTCGTCAGTCGATGTCTGGGGCGGAAATCGTCAACCTGTAGACCATAAGTACAATTCTTCTGTTTTGGCTTTGGATGCAACCACAGGTCAAGAAAAGTGGGTTTATCAAACCGTTCACAATGACCTCTGGGACTTCGATTTACCCATGCAGCCAAGCTTGGTCGATTTTCCAATGCAAAATGGGCAAACCAAACCTGCTGTTGTCATTGGCACCAAGTCAGGTCAGTTCTTTGTACTCGACCGTGTGACAGGCAAGCCTTTAACCAAAGTCATTGAGCAACCTGTAAAAGCTGCAGATATTCCTGATGAGCAATACAGTGCAACTCAGCCACGTTCAGTTGAAATGCCACAGATTGGCAATCAAACTTTGACTGAATCGGACATGTGGGGCGCAACGCCATTTGACCAGTTGATGTGTCGTATTAACTTTAAATCGATGCGTTATGACGGTCTCTTTACAGCACCGGGTTCTGATATATCTTTAAGTTTTCCGGGTTCGCTGGGTGGGATGAACTGGGGCAGTATCGCATTTGACCCAACGCATCGTTATATTTTTGTCAACGACATGCGCCTAGGTCTGTGGATTCAGCTGATTAAACAAACGCCTGAAGACTTAAAACTTGAAGCCAGTGGCGGAGAGAAGGTCAACACAGGTATGGGCGCAGTGCCAATGAAAGGTACACCGTATAAAGTGAATAAAAACCGCTTTATGTCGGTATTGGGCATTCCATGTCAAAAACCACCTTTCGGAACCATGACGGCGATTGATATGAAAACCCGTCAAGTGGCCTGGCAGGTGCCTTTAGGTACGGTTGAAGATACGGGTCCAATGGGTATTAAAATGGGCTTAAAAGCGCCGATTGGTATGCCAACCATTGGTGGCCCAATGGCGACTCAAGGTGGTTTAGTGTTCTTTGCTGCAACACAAGACTTCTACTTACGTGCTTTCAATTCATCTAATGGTGAAGAGTTATGGAAAGCGCGTTTACCTGTAGGTAGCCAAGGTACACCGATGAGCTACATTTCTCCAAAAACAGGCAAGCAATATGTGGTCATTTCCGCAGGTGGGGCACGCCAGTCGCCTGATCATGGTGATTATGTGGTTGCGTATAGCTTAGCCGATTAAAACGTTTTATTGTATGGGAAGCCTGTCGAGATGATAGGCTTCCCATTTTTATGGTAATAACAAGCAAGGAAATATTGTGCGATTAACTTATTTGATGCCTGCGCCTTTTAAACAAGCCTTATTGACTGCGGTTATTTTACAATCTATGCATGCTTATGCAGAAGCGACAGAATATCAACTTCCTGTCATCACCGTCCAAGCGGTACATACCGATAGCGAGTTGTTATCGACTTCTGCATCCATTCAAAAAGTCCAAGCGGCTACAGTACAAAACAATGCCAATGTGAACCTATCCGAAGTATTACAAGGGGTTGCAGGCTTACAAATTAATAACCGCGAAAACTATGCGCAAGACTTACAGATTTCGATGCGTGGCTTTGGCGCTCGTTCGACTTTTGGCGTGCGTGGCATTCGGATGTATGTCGATGGTATTCCTGCGACCATGCCTGATGGTCAAGGGCAAAGTTCCAATATTGACCTCAATAGTTTGGATCACATTGAAGTGATGACAGGGCCATTTTCATCTTTATATGGTAACTCATCAGGTGGAACCATCTTGGCTGAGAGCAAAGAAGGACAAGGGAAAGACTCAATTCAAGTGGGGCTAAATGCAGGCAGCCATCATAAGCAACAAGCCAATATCCAATTACAAGGGGGTTCTGAACAGGCCAATCAACCTGCTTATGTGATTAGTTCCTCTTATTTTGATACCGATGGTTTTCGAGATCATAGTGCTGCACAAAAAGTATTAAATAATGCCAAACTAACATGGAACTTAGACGATGGCAGTAAAATCAACTGGGTGATAAACCGTGTCGATATTGATGCTGACGACCCACAAGGTCTAAAGCGTGAGCAGTGGAAAGCTAATCCAAAACAAGTCAATGACAGCAAAAATACCTATAATGTGCGTAAAGAAATTGAGCAAACCCAAACAGGGCTGACGTGGACTAAGCCGCTGAATGATCAGCAAGAGTTGTATAGCATGTTCTATTTGGGCAATCGACAAGTTGTACAATATCAATCAATACCTAAAAATACGCAAGAAGCTAATGATCGACATGCAGGTGGCGTGATTGATTTTGATCGGGATTATTACGGTTCAGACTTCCGTTGGACAGGAAAAGATGTTTTACCTAATACAACCTTGGTTGCAGGCGTGGCTTTAGATCGAATGGTTGAAGACCGTAAAGGTTATAATAATTATAACGAGCAAAATATATTTGGGATAAAAGGTGCGGTACGCCGTGATGAAAAGAATACCCTGTGGAATTTAGATCCATATGTGCAGGCCTCATGGCAGTTCTTACCTACGTGGCATCTTGATACAGGCTTACGCTATAGCAATGTACATTATGAGTCAGATGATCATTACATTGTAGCTGGCAATGGTGATGACAGTGGTTCAACGGATTATCAAAAATTATTGCCGTCCGTGGCGTTAGGCTGGGAAATTTTACCTGAACTTTATGCCTATGCCAGTTATGGCAAAGGCTTTGAAACCCCAACCTTTACCGAAATGGCTTATAACACTGATCCTTCGAAATCAGGCATGAATTTCACTTTAAAACCTGCTAGTAGTGATAATTACGAGCTAGGTTTAAAGTCGCAGAATCCATTTGGGTTCTTCACTTTTGCTGTTTTCCAGACAGATACAGAAAACGATATAGTGACAGCGGGAACACGTGATGGTCGTGCGACTTTTCGTAATGCAGATCAAACCACGCGACAAGGGTTAGAGCTTTCATGGCAACAAACGATTTGGAAAGAACTCAACATACAATCGAGCTTTAGTTATATTGATGCTGAATTTGATAGTTATACAGCAGAACTAAAGGATTCAAAAAAACTTTATGCAAAAGCTATTGATAAAGGAAATAAGATTCCCGGAATTGCCAAAAACCAAGTGTTTACCCGTATTGCATGGCAACCTGAACAGGGCTTCCAAGCAGGCTTAGAAGCACGTTATATGGATAAAATTTATGTCGATGATATCAACTCAGATACTGCGCCAAGTTATACCGTCGTGGCTGCAAATGTCGGCTATTTATGGATAAACCGTGACTGGAAAGTCAACAGCTATGCTCGAGTCGATAACCTGTTTGACCGTAACTATGTTGGCTCAGTAATTGTGAATGACGGTAATAGTCGCTTCTTTGAACCTGCCGATGGTCGAAACTTGAGCGTTGGCATGAGTGTAACCAAAGCCTTTTAATGGAAATGGTTTGGCTAGGCAAAAAATGCTGCATAGCCAAACCAGATGAATCGCGCCATACGACTGCAAAAACGCTTTTGTATGGACACTTAATCTATTTATGGATTGTTTTGATATTCCTGAATCACTTCCAGTGCAGCCCGAAATGCCTCTTGAGTCGCAGGTGCGCCGCAATAAGGCAAACTGTGTAAAAGGACTTCTTGGATTTCTTCAACCGTTGCACCGTTATTTAGCGCACCTCGAACGTGACCTTTCAGCTCCGTTGGACTCTTTTGCGCTGTCAAAAATGCAATGGTAATTAACGAGCGATATTTACGTGGTAAAACACCTTCACGTTGCCATGTTGAGCCCCAAGCATGTTCATTAATCCAGTCCTGCAAAGGCTGGGTGAAAGGTACAGTATTGTCCTGAGCACGTTTAACAAAAGATTCGCCCATGACTTCTGTGCGAACTTTTAAACCATTTTCATAATCTTGTTGTGACATGGAAACCTCTGAATGTGGAATGCAAATATAGTAGCCGAGCGGTTTGGTTTTTCATCAGGTATTTGGGTTAAAAAGATGTGCGCTATAGTCATCCTTCAATATATTTAGAAGTATAGAGATACTCTTGGCCAAGATGATGATGGTTTTTATGTCTGATTTAAAGGCTATAAAGAAGCCTTTTCTAACTAAAAATCTTTGTTATTGAGTCTAATAACAAAGCAGCCGAAGCTGCTTTGAATGATGCTGTTTTGTACTTAAGCGGCTTTAAAGTCATTGATGATAAGTTCTAATCCAGTCGCTTTCTTGATTTGTTCTAGGCTCACATCGCTTGCCAGTTCAACCAGTTTCATACCTTCAGCAGTGATATCCATCACACCTAAGTCAGTAATGATACGGCTGACGACAGCTTTACCTGTGAGCGGTAGGGTACACTGAGGCACGATTTTAGGCGTGCCGTCTTTGGCGCAGTGCTCCATCAGAACCACGACTTTTTGTACACCAGAAACTAAGTCCATAGCACCACCCATGCCTTTGACTTTTTTCCCTGGAATCATCCAGTTCGCTAAGTCACCCGTTTCAGAAACTTCCATTGCACCTAAAATAGCAATATTGACATGACCACCACGAATCATGGCAAAGGATTCTGAGCTTGAGAAAAATGCAGCCCCTTTACGTGCGGTGACAGTTTGTTTTCCTGCATTAATCAAGTCTGCATCAACTGCATCACGGGTTGGAAACTCATCAATACCGAGTAAGCCATTTTCTGACTGCAACCAAACATTGATCCCTTCTGGTAGATAATTGGCCACTAAAGTCGGTAAGCCAATACCTAAGTTGACATAAAAAACATCTTCGAGTTCAAGGGCAGCACGCTGCGCCATTTCATTACGTGTCCAAGCCATGACTAAGCTTCCTCTGCTTTAATGGTCAGTTGTTCAATCTGCTTTTTGGGGGTGGCGTTCAGTACCACACGGTTGATGTAGATACCCGGTAAATGGATGTCATCTGGATCAATTTCACCAATTTCAACCACTTGTTCAACTTCGGCAATGGTGAATTTGCCTGCCATGGCACAGTCAGGGTTAAAGTTACGTGCTGTTTTACGGAATACCAAGTTGCCCGCTTTATCAGCCTTGTAGGCTTTCACTAAAGCAATGTCCGCAGTAAGGGACATTTCTAAAATATGCGGACGACCATCAAAGTCGCGGACTTCTTTACCTTCGGCAATGAGGGTGCCTACACCTGTTTGGGTGAAAAATGCAGGAATACCTGCGCCGCCTGAACGTAGTTTTTCTGCGAGCGTACCTTGCGGAGTAAGCTCAACTTCAAGTTCACCATTGAGATACTGACGCTCAAACTCTTTATTTTCACCGACATAAGAGGCAATCA
Source organism: Acinetobacter sp. MF4640 (assembly GCF_002018895.1). Classification (NCBI taxonomy): domain Bacteria; kingdom Pseudomonadati; phylum Pseudomonadota; class Gammaproteobacteria; order Moraxellales; family Moraxellaceae; genus Acinetobacter; species Acinetobacter sp. MF4640. The sequence goes on from NZ_MVOM01000038.1 coordinate 6,768, forward strand.
TTTTTTTAATTTGTTTGGTTTCTAATAGTTTGCCTAAACCAAAGCCATCTACACCTGCATTATTTGAAATACAGGTTAAACCTGTGACACCTGTATCTTTTAAGGCATCAATTAATGCTTCTGGAATACCACAGAGGCCAAAACCACCCACGGCAACCGTTTGATTATTGGCAACCACATCAGCTAATCCTTCGGCTGCATTTGCGACGACTTTATTCATCTTTTATTTCCTGATCTTCCTTGCTTGTTATTTTTTTAGCATTGCGCTGCACTTTTTAGAAATTGAATCTTTCTAACGTATAATAAGAAAAACTCATTAATGCAGAATATTTACAAAGAAAAATAGATAAAAGAAGAGTCAAAGCATGTGCGAAAGCTATGCAAATAATCATACAGTTTATTTTGAACTATAAAGGTTTAGCTTCAGTTTCGCCTAGAGAAAGGGAGAATTTAGCTTAGAAATGATGCCAAAGTGTGGTCTCAATAAATTGAGACGACATGTTAGACAGTTCATAATCTTTTTTATAAATAATGCCCACCGCGAGTTGCGCTTGATTGTCCTCAATTTCAACCAACACATTTTTTTCAAGGTCGATGAATTTTTGGAAATGGCGTGGAATAGCACTCACGCCCATGCCATAGGCGACAAAGTGTGAAAGGGAACTGATTTGGTGACATTCAACTTTTAAATCCAACACCACTTGATGCGCAGCACAATGTTCCTCAATCACATGGCGAATAATTGAGGGGTTTTGTAAGGTCACAAAAGGACAAGAGCACAGTTCAAGCCATGTCACGCTTTTTTGTTTGGCTAAAACGTGGTGTTTGGGCAATAGAGCCAAAAAGTCTTCATTGAATAAAGGCTGAAAAATCAGTTGGTCATTGGCCTTGGGTTCAAAACAAATGCCAATTTCAAAGATGCCTTCTTGAACTTTTTCAATGATTTTTTCATTGGTGATGTCATGGATTGAAAAACTGATGTTGGGGTGTAACTGTGAAAAATCATGCATCACTGCGGGGAGTACTGCATGAGTGGCAAAGGGCATTGAGGCAATATTTAAAGTGCCACGGTTAAGTTTAAAGCGCTGTTTGACATCTTTTTCCATATCCTCCCAGTTGGCCAAGAGCTTTTTGGCATAGGGAATGAGGGACTGACCTTCAGTGGTGATTTCTACCCGACGCGTGTTGCGTTTAAACAGTTTTCCACCCAGTTCTTCTTCTAATGTTTTAATGCTTAAGCTAAGAGCGGATTGGCTCAGACACAGTTCATTGGCCGCATTGGCATAATTAAGCGTACGTGCAAGGACCAAAAAGGCTTTTAATTGTTTGAGTGTCATGAGCTTCCCTGAGCAATGATGCAACACGATGTTGAATGAAAATGGACGTGTTTTTCTCAAATGGTTTACATGAAAAATACAACAGACGGTCAAAACAGATCAAGTGATGGAAGTGGGTGTCATTTTTATCAAGTCGTCAAAGCAGTATAAGTCGAACAGCATGATAGTCTGTAAAAATATGTTTTAACTGAATGAAAAATATAAAAATTGGTCATTTCGTGCGATTTTGAAATTTTACCTTTAACTTGATGCAATTAGTTTTATCAGTCTCGCTAGGGCTTGGATATTAATCAATTTTTCTTCTTACTCAATGATTATTTTCAAACAATGCATAGGTTTATATGCATTATAGTCTGACCCATAAGCTGAAATATTAATGCTCTGATGGATAAATATAGTACATAGATCAGAGTGCAAATAGACATTTCGTCATGAGGGAAATAGACGGTCTATGAATGCGTATTCGGTCTTTCTACACAGGCTGATTGCACTGTGACTCAACTAGATTTGACATCATTCGCCATTAATATCACAGCACATCAAGACATATTTTCTTTAAGGATGGAGTAAAAAATATGTGGGATTTGGGTGTAATTTTATTGTCTCTTGGGCTACTGATGTATACAGCCTACAGAGGTTTTTCTGTCATTCTTATGGCACCAATTTGTGCCTTGTTAGCGGTTTTACTGATTAACCCAGCTAACGTTTTGCCTTTTTATTCAGGCGTATTTATGCCCAAAATGGTTGGGTTTATTAAAGATTATTTCTTGGTGTTTTTACTCGGTGCCATTTTCGGTAAAGTGGTTGAAATGTCAGGGATTGCCGAATCCATTGCCAAAACCATTGTGAATTTGATTGGTTCTAAAAATGCAATGTTAACCGTTGTGCTTTTAGGGGCGATTTTAACCTATAGCGGCGTCAGTCTCTTTGTGGTGGTATTTGCTGTTTATCCATTTGCGAATCAACTCTTTAGACAAGCCAACATCCCAAAGCGTTTGATTCCAGGAACCATTGCCCTTGGTGCATTTACGTTTACCATGGATGCCTTGCCGGGAACCCCGCAAATTCAAAACGTTATTCCGACGACCTTTTTTGGTACAGACATTTATGCAGCGCCTTTTCTTGGTTTGATTGGTGGTGTATTTGTTCTAGCAACGGGCCTGAGCTATTTGGAATGGCGTCGCCGTGTAGCTGCTCGAAATGGCGATGGTTATGCCACAGGTATTGAGCTGACAGAAGCCGAGCAACAACAACTGAAGCAAAACTTAGATACAACATCAAATGGTTCTACCGCACGTCAATGGTTGGCTTTTGTACCCCTCATTTTAGTTGCCGTGACCAATAAGTATTTATCAACTGCGATTAAAGAATGGTATCCAACGGTTTTGATTTCAATGCCATCGGATTTGCAGCTTACACCGTCGATGTTGCCAAAACCTCTGCCATTTGGGCAGTGGGTTTAGCCTTAATTGTGGGTATTATCGCGGCAATTTCATTTGACTTCCGCCGTGTCTATACGGGCTTCAAAGATGGCGTCAATGCCAGTATTGGCGGGTCTTTACTTGCAGTGATGAATACCGCATCTGAATACGGTTTTGGTGCGATCATTGCGGCCTTACCGGGCTTTGCGATCATTAGTCATGCATTGGGCAATACCTTTACCAATCCACTGGTCAATGGTGCAGTCACCACGACAGTCTTGGCGGGTGTGACAGGTTCAGCCTCTGGTGGTATGAGTATCGCCCTCAGTGCGATGGCCGATCAATACAATGCTGCGATTCTAGCCATGGGAATTCCACCTGAAGTGATGCATCGTATTGTTGCGATGGCATCTGGCGGTATGGATACCTTACCGCATAACGGCGCCGTGATTACCTTGCTTGCTGTGACAGGTTTAACCCATAAACAATCGTATAAAGACATTTTTGCCATCACGATTATTAAAACCATCGCGGTATTTGTTGCCATTGCTGCCTTTACTTGGTTTGGTATTGTTTAAGACTTTGGAATGAAAAAAGAAGACAACGGAGTACATCATGAGTCAACTGTTAAAAGATAAAGTGGCATTTATTACTGGTTCAGCCAGTGGTATTGGACATGAAATTGCAAAGAAATTTGCCAGTGAAGGTGCAAAAGTTGTCATTTCTGATATGAATGCAGAGAAGTGTGCTGAAACGGTGGCGGCACTTCAAAAGCAAGGCTTTGAAGCATTGTCTGCGCCTTGCGATGTGACCGATGAAGAGGAATATAAAACAGCGATTGAACTGACTCAGAAAACCTATGGGCGGTTGGACATCCTCATCAATAATGCGGGTTTTCAGCATGTTGCAGTGATTGAAGACTTTCCAATTGCAGTCTATCAAAAGCTGATTAATGTCATGTTGGTGGGGTCGTTCATTGGCATTAAGTACGCATTTCCAATCATGAAAGCGCAGCAGTTTGGTCGTGTGATTAATATGGCTTCGATTAATGGATTAATTGGATTTGCTGGCAAGGCTGGTTACAACAGTGCTAAGCATGGTGTGATTGGTTTGACCAAGGTTGCGGCTTTAGAGTGTGCACGCGATGGCATCACCGTGAATGCTCTGTGTCCGGGTTATGTCGATACGCCGTTGGTACGCGGTCAAATTCATGACTTGGCTAAAACCCGAAATGTCAGTGAGCAAAGTGCATTAGAAGATGTGATTTTGGCGATGGTGCCGCAAAAACGCTTACTCAGTGTAGAAGAAATTGCGGATTATGCAATCTTCCTTGCCAGTGATAAGGCGGGTGGTGTAACGGGTCAAGCCGTGGTGATGGATGGTGGTTATACCGCGCAATAACTTAGCTCAGCATAGATTTAAAAATTGAGAAGCCTTGGATGTTCGCATCTGAGGCTTTTTTTATAGCGAGAGGTTTTGCAGAAAGACCTAGGTTTAAATAAGTAGTGAGCTTGGTGAATCAGTCGGTACATATAGAGTTACAGGTTAAAGCATTGCAAATCCTTTCTCTTTTTCTGATTTATAGTTCAATGTTTTAAATACCAAGGATGAAAGATTTAATGTAGATCAATTAAATCAATAGATTAACGGTAAAATAGGTGCATAACGATGATACAAATGAGCCTCAGAAATCACAAAATCAATAGGTACAGAAAACTCTCAGCACGTTTTTCATTTGCTGATTCGATATAAAAAACTAAATTTTAATAAAAATAATCAGTTTTAAATCAATAAAAAAAGATGGTTTTTATTTTTATCTTATTGAGTGGATTATTCTTTTATTAAAGAGCGTTGCAACTTACAGCTTCTGCCATACTTGATTTTCATCATCAAAAGACACCGTAAAATTAAAACGAGAATCTGCCGTTACCAAGTAACCTGTAGGTGTTTTCATGAGAACTTTGAGCACAGTGCCTTCTTCAAAGTTAATGGGTGGAAAGTCTTCTTTTGTCAGTGTGAGTGGTTTGATCAGTTCAAGTACTAAGGTTTCCATGTCATAGATCCAATATTTTTTAATGAAAAGATAGTAGCATGAAGTCATTTTAAAATGTGCAAACTTCATTCTTTTATACATAAAATCAACAAGTAATCGTATGGTTGTCAGAGAAATACCATCATTGCACTCGCTTTAAATCCTAAGCAATTTTTCAGTTTGAAACCCAAAAGTTATAAGCAATAAAATATTACTTTAAATCTGGGGCCAAGTTCGTATTTTCATAAGTTATTGAAATAATTTGTTTTGATTGTGATGTGACTGATCAAGTCGGAAAATAATGTCCTGAGCTCTTGTGAAGGGGCATACAAATCAAATAACGTATAACCCAATAAGGATAAGTAAAGTGTACAAACTTGCTGTAATGCGATTGTACTAAATTAAGAAATAAGGATTAGTATGCACGGATTGCATACCTGAAACATAAAAGGGATATATATCGTTCATGTTTAAGTCATTTTTCCCAAACCCTAGATGGTTCTTCATTTCAGTATTACTTTGGTCGGTGATCAATGTCGTACTGTGGTACACAGGGGGAAATACATGGGGAAGCGCCATAGGTTGGCCGCAAGGTTATGCAACGGCTGAATTAGCTATTGGGGTAAGCCGTTTTTGGTCTCCATCTTTTCTGTGGTTCTATCTCTGGTTTTTTATAGCGACAACACTCTTTGCCTTATTTTGGCGTTTTTTTTCTGACAATAAATGGCAGCGTTGGTCGATTTGGGGGTCCGCATTTATTCTGTTTAACATCTGGTTTGGTGTACAAGTGAGTGTTGCGATCAATGCTTGGTATGGTCCTTTTTGGGACATGATTCAAGGCATGCTTGGCAAAGGAGGCAACATTAAAGACCTATATATGGGAACTTTGACCTTCTTGTATATTGCGATGGTTGCAGTCACTTTTGCAGTGATCAATGCCTTTTTCACCAGCCACTATGTGTTTCGGTGGCGTACAGCCATGAATGAATATTACACCGAGCATTGGGAAAAATTACGTCATATTGAGGGGGCAGCCCAACGTGTGCAGGAAGATACCATGCGTTTTGCCACTATCATGGAAGATTTAGGTGTCGAGTTGATTAATTCGGTTATGCTTTTAGTCGCATTTTTACCGATCTTATTCGAATTGTCGAAACATGTGCCTGAGTTACCTGTCGTGGGAGAAATAAAGCACTCCTTGGTTTGGGCTGCTATCATTTGGGCTGTTTTTGGTACGGTCTTGTTAATGGTGGTGGGAAGTAAATTACCAGGTTTAGAGTTTAATAATCAGAAGGTTGAAGCAGCTTACCGTAAAGAGTTGGTGTATGGCGAAGACCATGCAGACCGTGCTCAACCTGCTACGTTGACTGAACTATTTAGTCGAGTGCGTAAAAACTATTTCCGACTGTATTTTCACTATGCTTATTTCAATTTAGTGGCGACATGGTATCGACAACTGGATATTTTATATAATTTGGTGGTGTTATTCCCTGCGATTGCTTCGGGGAAAATGACCCTCGGTTTAATCAACCAAATTGGTAATGTTTTTGGAAAAGTCCGCGAATCATTCCAGTATTTAATTATGTCGTGGAAAACCATTATCGAACTTTTGTCGATTTATAAGCGTTTGAAGGCTTTCGAGTCAGTTTTAGATAAATAAATGATGATTTTAAACCTGCCTTTTACGGCAGGTTTTTTATGTGCTCAAGCATCGTTTTGTCTGTAACTTCTGTTGTGTGGTTCAAACTAAATTTATGAAATGTTGTTGAGGTTATCATAAAACAAAGCAGAATGATGTGTACGTCAAACTAAAATAAATAATAAAAACAGTTATTTAGGTTTGTTATTTTAGGCGCTTTCCGCTAATGTTTTTATGCGGGTGTTTAAGAGTAAAGTCGTAGTGAATTATAAAATTTTATGTGTATTTGGGGTTTTGGGGAGTGTGTTGCAGGGCTGTACCAGTCTGGGAAATATAGCACAAGCACCTTTGACAAATATTGCATCACCACAAGAACTAATCGTAGAACGAAAAATTAATGATACCGATAAAAACAGCAAAGAATACGTGTATCACACGGTAGGCGTAAAAAATGAAAAAGATATCGAGGCACTATATCCACGGAGCATGTTTAGTCAGTATTGCCAAGCACATGGTGGGCGTTTTAGTCAGACACAAAAAAGTAGTTTTAGCTTAGTGAAAGATCCGTGGGCGAAAAAATTACTTCGTACCTATAACAGTTTAAAACAGGGCACGGGTACTTTTCGTTGCCAACTCAATAATAGCGAACAGTGGCTGGTGAGTATTGAGGCATTGTCTGAACGTAAACTGCCTAACTCAAATGATACTCGTGTGGTTAATTTACAAAGCAAAGTACTGACTGAGCCAGCACCACGGAGTATGGCACCTATTACACCAAGCAAAAAAGCGGTGACGAAGGCACCTGCGATCAAGGCAGAGGTGAAGAAAGAGGAAGAAAGCAAAAAAGAAGTAGAGCCTAAAAAAGAAAACAAAGTGGAAGTACCACCTAAAGTCGCCAAAGCTGTAGAAACACCGCAGCAGCAACAGGCCAAACTGTATGTGGCTGCACGCCGTGATATTAACAGTGGGCGCAACCAAGTCGCTGCCTGTAACAGTGCACAACGCGCATATAACTATGGTCGTTTGCCGGGGTCGGATGCCTCAAATGTCTATACCGAATCGGGCATATTAGTTGCACGTTGTTTAACGGGTATTCCAAGTTATAGCAGTCGTTTTTCCAACCCTAAAGGGCAGGCAAAATATGTTTTGCAGAACTTAGCCAAAAACCATAACCACACAGGTGCTAAAAATATGCTCAAACAAATGAAGTAAGATTTTCGGCTGTTTGCGACCCAACTTCATGTGAGCACCTCAACCAAAGGAATAACATCATGAGTAATGTCCAAACACCAGCCACCTATTTTACTGCGCCTTTGCTGGAGCAGACCGTGCAAGAAATAGACGTTGATATTTCAGCTCAGCCTTATTTTTACAAAAATGACGGAACGCCTGAGTATTTAGCTGATCTATAAGATGCTATTGAACTTATTTCTGCATCATCGACCAATGCCCGTATGAGTATGGGACATGTTTATGATGTACCCAAAGAAATAGCAACGATCCAAGCCCATTGGGGAGAGCAGACTCAGTTAGCATTCGGGGGAAACTCTTTTGAGTTTATGCCACTCAAAGCCACGCCAGAAACTGCTGCCGCATTTGGTATGACTTTGGTGAAAGCTAGACAGGCGATAGAGGTACAGGCTACGCAGAAAAAGTTGTCTCAAATTAAATATCAATATGGCATGTTGGCGGGTCATTTTTTCCCTTATGACCCAACTCAAATCAATCTAGCCGCGAAAACATTATATCCTTTTGTCGTCACAGACTTAGAGCATCACGACTTTCCGCATGTTTTTGCTTCGACCGATCCAAATCAATTGCCGTTGGTGATCTCAGCAGGACGATATTTTCCAAAAGACCGAAAAATTTATTTGGCTGACTTGTGGGTAGAACATGGTGACGCACTTTATATTCCTGAAATGCCGAAGCAAGTTGCTCCTGAATTTATCGATTTACACAATAACCGTAATGCTGCTTTAGCGTGTTGGAAGGGCGAAAGTGATCAATCTACGATTCATATGCATACTTTGCTTGATCCCAAAGGTTATTTTTATTGGTTTTGGAATGCATGCCCGACTATACACCCACAGCTCACTGCATTTGAAACTGCTGAGTTGGATAGGGAAATCGCTTGAATTGAGCGATTTAATTTTCTCCAACTACACGGTAATTTTACAGTTCCATAACAGGCTGATCGACGGGCTTTGTGATACAAAGAATGCAATTGTTGATTGGAGTTGAGTTTATGTCACAGCCTGTTTTAAGCGTTTTACGAGGTCGGTCTTCTGTTCTTTTTCGTCATGCTTTTTTGGCCGCAGCATTGTGTGGTTCAGTCCAAGTTGCAACGGCCAGTACTACAGTCGACCAACTGAGTAATTGTTTGGTGAAGTCAACGACAGCAACAGATAAAACCACTGTGTTGCAGTGGACGTTTGCGGCACTGGCTGCACATCCAGATCTGAAAGTGTATAGCAATGTCACCGATGCACAGCGTACACAGCTAGATAAAAACCTCGCACAGGTTTTACAACGCATTTTGGTGGAGCAATGTTCAGCGCAGACCAAAGCAGTGATTCAAGCTGAAGGCTTACAAGCGGTTGGAGACAGCTTTCAAGAACTTGGACAGATTACAGGTGAGGAAATTTTAAAGAACCCTGAAGTGAAAGGGCAGTTGCAAGGCGTACTGCGCTATGTGGATTTGAATAAATTGGTCACGACTTTTTTAACCCCAGAAATTTGGAATAAGTTAGGCGTGACGAGGTAGTTCGGTCTTTGAAGATTATGAATAGTGAGAGAGATTTATAAACTGAATCGAAAGCATTAATGTTATAAAAAAGTCATTAAAAAAGCTCCTTGAATCGAAGGAGCTTTTTTATTTTTGAATCTAAAGGCTGATAGGCCATCTCATAAAAGATTCATTTGAGGAACAACACAATTAAATCGTTACAGTCGCCCCTAAAGCTTTAATAAACTGCGCCATCCAAGCAGGGTGGGCAGGCCAAGCCGGCGCTGTGATCAAGTGCCCATCGGTTACAGCTTCCGTCACTTCAATGTCCGCATAAGTTCCACCTGCTAGTTTCACCTCGGCTGCGCACGCAGGGTAAGCTGAACAAGTACGGCCTTTGAGTACATCGGCTGCTGCAAGAATTTGAGCACCATGACAAACTGCTGCAATTGGCTTTTTCGCAGCATCAAACTCACGCACAATCTCAAGAATACGTTCATTCATGCGTAAATATTCGGGCGCACGTCCACCGGGAATGACTAAACCGGCATAGTCCGCAGTGTGTACCGCTTCAAAGTTGTAGTTGATAGCAAAGTTATGACCGCGTTTTTCACTATAGGTCTGCTCACCTTCAAAGTCATGAATGGCTGTGGCGATGCTTTCACCTTCATTTTTATCGGGACAGACTGCGTGAACGGTATAACCGAGACCCGTTAAGAACTGAAAAGGCACCATAGTTTCATAGTCCTCGGCATAGTCACCGACGAGCATTAAAATTTGTTTTGACATCTTTAAACCCTCTTTATTGTTTGTGCATATTTATGTTTAATTTTGATCTAAATTAGCACAGTTCAGATGTCATTTTTAAGTCATTCAGTGCTCTTTAGTCGTATAGCTGACGTTATTTTTTATAAAAAAGCCCCAATCAATTGAGGCGTTTTAACTGTATAGAAAAGTATGTTAAATCAATCAGTTTATAGATTCATTGATATGAAATTAACTACGCTGACATGTTAATAGTCTAATGTGCAGGCTTTGCCGTTATATTCATAACGGTTGACATCATATTTTTGACCATTCCAGCGGTAGACAGCAAAACAAAATCCAGGGCCGCCATTTTCAATATCTGGCCAGCCGTCTTTTCCTTTGGTTTTTAGAAAAGTAGGGATGCCCATGTTTTCAAAAATGAGTTTCCATGTTCCATTTTTTGCTGAGCAACGATATGGTAGCCGACACCTGTGTTGCCATAGCACATGGTGCCGTAGTCTGAAATGACTGCGTCTTTTAGGCCGTCACCATTGAGGTCTTTGTATGTGGTGATTTCACCTGTGTCGCAGCTACCTTCCCAGCCATGTTTTGTTTTTGAAAAGCCAGCTGCTTTAAAAATTTGGCTGGCTTCTTTGGGTGGAACATTGAGTTTACTTTCTGCAAAGGTGCTGGTGCTGAGGAAGGCAAGGGTAGAAAGTATAAGGATGGTAGTTTTCATTTTTGTCCTTTGTTTTTTGAAAGTGGTTAATTTTTAAAAATAGAATGTGTTTAGTGTAGTGGTTTTTGGGGAATTAAAAACTACTTAATGTAATGTAAAAATCCTCATCCTTTCCCTCTCCTTTAAAAAAGGAGAGGGAAAGCTACAAGTATCAAATTAATCACATGACACTCCCTTTCCCTAGGGGATAAGAAGCACGGCTTCGCAAGGGAGTAATTAGAAGTGAGGCATAAAAAAAGACTTTGAAAGTTAGATACGTCCTAAGTATTTAAGTTTGTTAGAATAATAGTTTGATTATAATTATTAGGGGGATGTATGGAGAAATTTACTAATTTTTTGAATGAACGTTTTGGCCTGGATGATCTAGTTGATATAGGAATTCAATTTTCAATTGAAGATGATAAAATCTATTTAAATTATAACGATTACAAAGTCCCCCTAAGTGTAAGTGAGGAAGATGAGGAATTTTTATTTGTGGATAAAGAGCTGAAGGTGGATGGATCTGCAGAATATAATAATTATTATTTCTCCTCGGAAAAAAATAAGTTAATGGAATTTAAAATTTTAAAATTAAAGCAAGCGCAACATAGAGAAAATCCATTTATTACAAAGCACAAATATAGCTTGAATGGCGATGGCTTTAAAATTGAAATTAGTCAAATGAGCCTTAGCATGGCAATCTCTCTTTTTAAGAGTAAAGAATATGTTGACTTTGTTAAAAATAGGCTTATTCAAAAGGTTGAAAATTATATTGAAAAATTAAAAGAGTATGAGAGCCGAGGTCGAAAAGTATCTTATATCTCACCTGTAAAATTTAACGATTTGTTCATTAGGAGAACACTTACTGCGAAAATTACTAGTGAAGACAAGTGGCCTAGTTCTGATAAACAGCTAGAGATAAATTTAAAAAATTTAGAAAAAGCTTTCTATATTTTAGAAAATAATGGTGAAGATTGCCTAAATTATTATTTAAAGGCTTGGGATTTTAGCAATCCTATTAGATTGTTAAAAGATGAAAATATTGAAATTTCATTTAAGATTCCATCTGTAAGTTATGATGAGACTCTCTTGAGGTTTTATAAAAATGCCATTGTTGCAGAAACTGTAAATCATTCGTTTTTAAGTTTTTACCACGTAATTGAATTTTATTTTTTGAAATGTACTGAGAAAAATTTACAGCAGCAATTAAAATTTTTTATTGATGATCCAAAATTTAATTCTACACAAAACAATTTAGAACAATTAATTACTACTATAAAAAAATATAACTATGAGAATGATGAAAATAAGATGTTGTCATGTGTTTTGCATGAATACATTCCGGCAGAAGCCCTTTTAAGCTTTGTACATTCATTAGGAATTAAGAGAGGTGAAGGGGCTGATATATTTGGAGAAAATATTGAAAAAAAAGGTTTAGAAGAAAATAATGTTATTGAGGTTATTGGTAAAACTATTAAAGCTATAAGGAATGGTATCGTTCATTCTAGCGATAAGTATAATAGAGCTGATAGGTTTATTCCATTTAGTGAAAGTGAGGATATCGTAAAAAAATATCTTCCCATTGTTAAATTTCTTGCAGAAAAAATTATTGCTACTACTTCACATTGATTAAAAAACCCGCTCTAAAGCGGGTTTTCTTTTTCAAAACTAATCAGCCTTAACCAATCAACTTCTTCATCAATTCATTCACTTGAGCAGGGTTAGCTTTACCCTTAGACGCTTTCATCACTTGACCAACAAGACCGTTAAAGGCTTTCTCTTTACCAGATTTAAACTCTTCAACCATCTTCTCGTTAGCAGCAAGCACGTCTTTAATAATCGCTTCAATCGCACCTGTATCAGTTTCCTGCTTCAAGCCTTTTTCCGCAATAATTTCGTCCGCAGTTTTGCCTTCATCCCACATAAAGCCGAATACTTGCTTGGCAATCTTGCCGCTAATGGTGTTATCTACAATACGCGCAACCATGCCACCCAGTTTTTCAGCCGAAACAGGGGAGTCTGCGAGTTCTAAGCCCGCTTTGTTTAAAGCACCAGAGAATTCGCCCATCACCCAGTTTGCAGACACTTTACCTTGAGCCGCGCCACCAGCAGCAGCCACAACCACTTCATAAAAGTCTGACATTTCACGGGTCAGTGTCAACACATGTGCATCGTACTCAGTAACACCAAAGTCCGCTACGAAACGCTCACGACGTGCCGCAGGAAGCTCAGGCAATGCAGCACGAGCTGTTTCAATTTGCGCGTCTGAAATAATCACAGGCAACAAGTCAGGGTCTGGGAAGTAGCGATAGTCGTTCGCTTCTTCTTTCGAACGCATTGAACGTGTTTCCATCTTCACAGGATCGAATAGACGCGTTTCTTGGTCAATCGTGCCATCCCATTCCAAAATTTCCATTTGGCGTTCAATTTCAACATTGATCGCTTGTTCAATGAAACGGAATGAGTTGAGGTTTTTCAACTCGCAACGTGTACCGAACGGTTGACCCGGACGACGTAACGACACGTTACAGTCTGCACGGAATGAACCTTCTGCCATGTTACCGTCAGAAATACCCAACCAACGCACTAAAGTGTGAATCGATTTGATATAAGCCACCGCTTCTTCAACCGAACGCATATCAGGTTCAGACACGATTTCAAGCAAAGGTGTACCTGCACGGTTTAAGTCGATGCCTGACATCCCTTCAAACTGGTCATGGATCGATTTACCTGCATCTTCCTCAAGGTGGGCACGCGTTACGCCAATGCGCTTTACCGTACCATCTTCAAGTTGAATGTCGATATGACCCAAGCCCACAATCGGGTTATCCATCTGGCTGATTTGGTAGCCTTTTGGAGAGTCAGGGTAGAAGTAGTTTTTACGTGCAAACACAGACGCTTGGTCAATGTACGCATCAATACCCAAACCAAAGCGAATGGCTAAATCGACCACTTCTTTGTTTAATACAGGTAGTACACCCGGCATTGCCAAGTCAACGAGGCTGGCTTGGGTGTTTGGGTCTTGACCAAATTCAGTCGAAGAACCTGAGAAGATTTTAGATTGGGTCGCAAGCTGAGTGTGAATCTCGATCCCAATAACGACTTCCCAACCATCAATCAATAATGATTTTGGTTTAGCAGCATTTTTAGCCATTATGCATTCTCCTCAGCAATTGCCGCACGTTTCGTATGCCAATCCGTCGCTTGTTGGTACTGATGTACCACAGACAACAGTTGAGATTCTGACCAATAGTTACCAATCAGCTGTAAGCCCACAGGTAAGTTGTCTTTGTCAAAACCAACAGGTGCATTAATCGCAGGAAGTCCCGCAAGGTTGACCGCGATGGTGTAAATGTCGCCCAAGTACATTTCAACTGGAGACAAGTTCGCGCCAATTTTATAAGCCGTGGTTGGTGCAGCAGGTGCAGCAATCACATCAACGGATTCAAATGTTTTTAAGAAGTCTTGTTGAATCAGACGACGGACTTTTTGTGCTTTGACATAGTAAGCATCGTAGTAACCCGCAGACAACGCATACGTACCAATCAAGATACGACGTTGCACTTCTGCACCAAAACCTTCAGAACGTGAACGTTTGTATAAGTCCATCAGGTCAACTGGGTTCTCAGCACGGTAGCCATAACGTACGCCATCGTAACGAGACAAGTTTGATGACGCTTCAGCAGGCGCAATCAAGTAATAGGTTGGAACATAAGCTTCAGTCATGTTGAGGTCAATCTCAACCAAGGTCGCACCCATCTCTTCCAATTTTTTCAATGATTCTTCAACACGTGCTTTCACATCTGCGTCTAAACCAGCGACATTGAAGTATTGTTTCGGAATACCAATGCGTAGACCTTGAATCGCTGTGCCGTTTAGGTTCGCCACATAGTCATCAACGTCTTTTTCAACGGATGTTGAGTCTTTCGCGTCATGACCTGCCATCACATTCATGAGGTAGGCACAGTCTTCTGCCGAACGCGCCATTGGCCCGCCTTGATCCAGTGATGATGCATACGCAATCATCCCGAAGCGTGACACACGGCCATAACTTGGTTTAAGACCCGTTAAGCCACAGAACGATGCTGGTTGGCGAATTGAACCACCTGTGTCAGTACCTGTGGCAAATGGAGCTAGATCTGCTGCAACCGCTGCCGCAGAACCACCTGAAGAACCACCTGGTACATGACCTAAGTTCCAAGGGTTTGCTGTAGCACCGTAGAATGAATTTTCAGAGGTTGAACCCATTGCAAATTCGTCCATGTTCACTTTACCTAAAGTGACTAGACCAGCGGCTTTGCCTTTCGCTACAACGGTGGCGTCGTAAGGAGAGATAAAGTTATCCAACATTTTTGAGCCCGCAGTGGTTTTAATGCCTTGGGTACAAAAAATGTCTTTGTGTGCAATCGGCACACCTGTCAATGCAGTTGCTGTGCCTGCTTTAATTGCAGCATCGGCAGCATCGGCTTGTGCAAGCGCTTGTTCTGCAGTCACGGTTACATAAGATTTAACTTGTGTATCCAGTTTTGCAATGCGCTTTAAATAATGTTCAGTCAGTTCGCGAGATGAAAATTTAGCCCCAGCTAAACCCTCAGAGAGTTCACGAATCGATAAGCGATGTAAATCTGTCATGAGAAATGTCTTTACGTTAATTTTTACAAAATAATGGTTTAACTGAATAGAAATTATTCAATCACGCGAGGAACTAGGTACAAACCGTCTTGCACTTGCGGTGCAATGGCTTGATATTCATCACGATGATTGGTTTCTGAAACCACATCTTCACGTAAGGGTTGTGGGTGATCAAATGGGCTTTTAAGCGGTTCAACACCATTGGTGTCGATGCCTTTTAAGGTTTCCATCATGCCTAAAATTTTATTTAGACTTTGAGCATATTCAGCAGATTGCGTATCATCTAGCGACAATCGAGCAAGATTGGCGATTGCTGAAACTGTTTGTGCATTTAAATCTGCAGAATGCTGTGCATCCGATGTAGACATAACATCACCTGAGTCAGTATTAAAAAATTTCAAAATATCGTGCGTTATAATAAGCGATTGACTTGTTCAAATCATCACATTTAGTTAAAGTTGCCACCTTGCGTCCACATAAAGTTTAATCGAGAACGTCTCCGTGATTCTAAAAAGACTAATTGGCTTGTTTTCGCCCGATCTAGCCATTGATTTAGGTACAGCAAATACACTTATTTATGCACCAGGACGAGGCATTATATTAAATGAACCGACAGTTGTGGCAATTCGTCACAGTGGTTCACAAAAAATCGTTGCCGCGGTAGGTCTTGATGCAAAGCAAATGCTGGGCCGTACACCTGCAAATATCTCTGCCATTCGTCCAATGAAGGATGGTGTGATTGCCGATTTTGAAGTGACTGAAACCATGCTGAACCAATTTATTGGTAAAGTACATGAAAAACGTCTGTTCCCACCTGCACCTCGTGTTGTGGTGTGTGTGCCTTGCAAATCAACTTTGGTTGAGCGTCGTGCTATTCGTGAAGCTGTATTTAATGCAGGCGCGCGTGATGTTCGTTTGATTGAAGAACCAATGGCTGCTGCAATTGGTGCAGGTATGCCAGTTGAACAAGCATGCGGCTCTATGGTGGTCGATGTTGGTGGTGGTACAACTGAAATTGCGATCATTTCGCTTCAAGGTTGTGTCTATGCTGACTCACTACGTATTGGTGGTGATGTATTTGATGAACAAATCATTAACTACGTACGTAAAGCACATGGTTGCGTGATTGGTGAAACCACCGCTGAAATTATCAAGAAAGAAGTGGGTATGGCGTTACCAGAAGCCGATGCCAAAGCACTTGAAATTGAAGTTCGCGGCCGTAACCTTGCTGAAGGTGTGCCACGTGCGATCACTGTGACTTCGGACGAAATCACGCAAGCGATTTCTGATCCATTACAGAGTATTGTTTCAGCTGTGAAATCTGCACTTGAGCAAACGCCTCCTGAGTTGTCTTCAGACATCGCTGAGCGCGGTATCGTGTTGACAGGTGGTGGTGCATTACTGCGTAACCTCGATAAACTTCTTGCACAAGAAACAGGCTTACCTGTGGTGGTTGCAGAAGATCCTCTAACTTGCGTCACTCGTGGTGGTGGTAAAGTTTTAGAATTCTTCGATAATCCAAATCACGACATGTTATTTGTAGGCTAATAAAGGAATCGGCGGGTGCAAACAAATCTGTTTTCCAGACAACCGCCATCTTTTCGCTCATTTATCATTGCAGTGATCACATGTTTGGTCGTGCTGTTTTTTAACTGGCGCATGCCGCATGTGATTCAACCTGCAAGAGATGTCTTGTACGCCGCTTATAATCCAATTTATGCCGTAGCAAGTTATCCCGTGTTATCGCGAGAGTGGCTGAATCAACAAACCAAGTCTGAAGCTCAATTGCGCCGTGAAAATACCGCGATGCAAGCCGAGTTATTGCAGGCGCAGGTGCGTTTACAAAAATTATCTGAATTATCTGCGGAAAATACGCGTTTACGTGGTCTGTTAGATACCCCGTTGATCATTGATGGTCGTATGGAGATTGCAGAAGTCATTGGGACAGATGCCGATCCACTACGTCATATTATTGTGGTAAACCGTGGTGCTAACAGTCAGTTAAAGGTCGGGCAAACCGTGCTCGATGACAAAGGTATTATGGGACAGATTATTAATGTCTATCCGCATAGTAGTCGCGTCATGTTGCTTTCAGATAAAGAACATTCTCTTTCGGTTCGCTTAGAGCGATCTGGAATGCGTGCCATTGTTTCAGGGACTGGAGATTTGGGTCATTTGAAAATGGAATACGTGCCGACCAGTGCTGAAATCAAAGTGGGTGAAAAAGTGTATAGCTCTGGTTTAGGTGAGCATTTTCCAGCAGGTTATCTGGTGGGCACCATTTCAAAAATCAGTCGTCATAATTCAGGCGAGTTTGCTCAAATTGATGTTGTTCCTGCTGCACAGTTAGCGGGTGGGCATCATGTCGTTGTGTTATTTTCCGATTCTTTAGCGATGGAGCAACCACATGCCGATCGCTAAACTTCGTGCTGCTAAACAGCGCGATCCCTTATTTCCGATCATTTTTTCAGTGATCATTGCTTCAGTGTTGATGGTCTATCCCTTATCTTATGCGATCTCTGGTTGGCGTCCACTGTTTATGATGATGGTGATGCTGTTTTGGGTGCTGTGCCAGCCGACATGGAGCGGGATTTGGTTTGCCTTTGCAGTTGGGATTTTCACCGATTTACTACTTGATGCACCTTTGGGTTTAAATGCGCTTAGTTTTGTTCTGATTACTTTTGTGTCCCGTTTTTTAACGCGTGAACGTCGGATTATGACCTTTGCCAATATTTGGGTCATCACCACCTTGGCAGTGGTCGCGCATCTGTTTATTACCTGGATCGCACAAATTATGATTGGGGCACAGTTTTCCCTTGCACGTCATTGGCAACCACTGTTGAGTAGTGTGCTGACTTTCCCGATGGTCTATTTCATGTTGAAGAAATGGCGCGTTTAATTTTAGCATCCAGTTCGCCCCGTCGCCGCGAGCTGCTTGAGCAGCTCGGTCTTGTCTTTGATATCTATAGTCCAGATATTGATGAATCTGTACAAGTAGGCGAGCCAGTAGCTCATTATGTGGAGCGATTGGCATGCGCCAAAGCAGAGGCTGTACAACTTCAATATCCTGATGCAATTGTGATAGCTGCGGATACCAGTTTAGGGGTCGACCAAGAGATATTAGGCAAACCTGAATCTAAGCAGCATGCATTTGAAATGTGGGGAAAAATTTCTGGGCGCAAGCATGATGTATATACTGCGGTTTGTGTTCGTACAAATACGCAAATTTCAAGTATAGTAGTTCGTACTGAAGTCGAATTTCAGCATTTGAGCCCGAATGATATGGAAGCATATTGGGCTACATCTGAACCCATTGGCAAGGCGGGAGCCTATGCTATACAAGGCATTGCAGCACGTTATATTCCACGCATAGAGGGAAGCTATAGCAATGTTGTAGGGCTACCGTTGCATGAAACGGTACAGTTATTACAGGCAGTTAAGGCACTAAATTAACTGTCTCAAAAGATTTTTTATAATGTTTTGAGTTTGTTATGTCTGACGAGTTATTAATTAACGTCACGCCTATGGAATGTCGCGTCGCGTTAATTGAAAACGGCACGGTCAATGAATTATTTATTGAGCGTACGGTGAAACGTGGTTTAGTGGGCAATATTTATAAAGGTAAAGTGGTGCGTGTTCTTCCGGGAATGCAGGCTGCGTTTGTCGATATTGGACTGTCACGAACTGCTTTTTTACATATAAATGATATGGTTTGGTCACGTAATCAACCCACACCCAATGTTTTTGAGCTCTTACAGCCGGGACAAATTCTTACCGTTCAAGTCATGAAAGATATGCTGGGCACCAAAGGGGCTCGGCTTTCAACTGATCTTTCCATTCCTTCGCGCTATTTAGTGATGATGCCTTATGGCAATCATACCGGTGTGTCTCAACGCATTGAGTCTGAAGCTGAACGTGATCGTTTACGTTCGATGATTGAGCGTATTCAAGCAGAACATAAACTTCCGGGTTCAGTGATTGTTCGTACAGCCGCTGATGGGATTGCGGAAGCTGCTATTGCGCAAGACATGGCTTATTTGACAAAACTTTGGGAATTTATTCAGCGCAAGCAAATCAGTATTGCAGTGCCGTCGTTAATTTTTGAAGAACTGCCTTTACCCCAACGCATTATTCGCGATCTTGCGAGTGAAAAGACCGCTAAAATTTCAGTCGACTCGCGTGAAATACATGGCAAGCTCCAAGAGTTCGTAGAAGAATTTGTCCCGAATATCAAAGAACGTCTCATTCACTATCCGGGTGAGCGCCCAATTTTTGACTTGTATAATGTCGAAGAAGACATTCAAAGAGCTCTACAGACGCGTGTTGCGTTGAAGTCTGGCGGTTATTTGATGATAGACCAGACTGAAGCTATGACGACTATCGATGTCAATACAGGGTCATATGTGGGTGGCCGCTCTTTAGAAGATACTGTGTTTAAAACCAATATGGAAGCGACACAGGTCATTGCGCGCCAGCTGAGACTACGCAATTTAGGCGGTATTATTATTATCGACTTTATTGACATGCAAGAGCAGGAGCATCGAACTGAGGTCATGACTCAGTTTGAACGGATGCTTGAGCAAGACCATGCGAAAACCAAAATTACGCAGGTTTCTGAGCTTGGTTTGGTCGAAATGACACGTAAAAGAACGCGTGAATCATTAGAGCACTTATTATGTGAATCTTGCCCGACCTGTCAGGGACGAGGTTATGTGAAAACAGCAGAGTCGGTATGTTACGAAATCTTTCGAGAAATCATGCGTTATACACGTGCCTATCAGTCTCAGACTGGCTTTACTGTTGTTGCGCATCCATCCGTGATTGACCGCTTGTTAACCGCAGAAGCACCAGCAGTCGCGGATTTGGAGCATTTTATTGGCCGGGTGATTAAATTTCAGGTTGAAAATTTATATACGCAAGAGCAATACGATATCATTCTGAGCTGAAATTGTAACAATATATGGTTAAATAGTTGTTACAACTGAAATTTTACTTTCGACCGTAGATTTTGAATACTAGGAACACGGAAATAGCCAAAGCTTATTATCCCAAATAGGTTTAGCAAATGAGGTGTGATATGGGTGTTAGAGAAGCAATTATTCAACCTAGTTTGAAACATTTATTGGATACGAAAGTGACGCATAATGCATATATTTTGGACGAGCAGGGTAAAGAAGTACAAATTACAACTGCCATGATTCGTACTGCATGTCATCAATTATTAAAACAATGTCGTAGCATTAAAAACTAAGGGGCTTATCGAAGCCCCTTAGTTTTATTGATTATTCTTGTGTTTCTGATTCGTTTTGCGGCATCAACTGACCGCTTGCAACTTTGGGTCTTCGACCCCCACAATCGCTTCAAAGCGTTGAATCTCTTCTTCTAAGTGTGTGAGTAGATTCTGCATCTTCGGCAGCGCATTTCGACAAGCCGTCAAACCAACTTCAAGTTTATCTAAATAACTGGTCATGGTGATGTTGAGTGCCTGACCATCTAAAATGATTGAGGCAGGGTATAGCGCATCGAGTCGTGCCCCGTTCCAATACAATGGTTCACGTGGGCCAGGAACATTCGAAATTACCAGATTAAATGCTTGGCGCTTAGGCAGTAAGCCTGAGGCAATGTTGAGACCAGCCGCGCTATAAACAAACGCACTATAGTTTAGAATTTGGTTTGAGTTCATGCGTTTGAACTTTTCTTTGGCATTTTGCACACTACGACGAACAATTGCGAGGCGCTCTAGTGGATCTTCTTTATGCGTGCCTAAATTTGCCAGAATCATGGTGATACGATTCGACATAGACGAATCATCATCGCGAACAGAGGCAGGTACCATGGCAATTAAAGGCTTTTTAGGAAGTGCGTCTTGGGACAATAAATATTCACGCAAGGCACCTGAACAAATCGCCAGTACGATGTCATTAATCGTGACACCCAAACTTTTAGAAATATGACGTAAACGGTCAAACTCAAAAGACTGTGCTGCAAAACGGCGGGAGGAGCTAACCCGCTGGTTCAGAATAGAGCTGGGTGCTTGGAAGCTTGAAACATAATCAGGATTACGTCCCATATCTTTCATGACGGTTTGTGACAATTCATACATGACACGTGGTGTTGACCCAAGCTGGCCCATTACGCCATTCATTATTTTCTTAAAGCGGCTAACATTCGGTTCTTTTAAACGCTTCGCACGAGGGCCTTCAACACACCAAGGTGGCACAATACTCTTTGCGTTTAGATCTTGTGATAATGATTTTTCCACCAAACGCATACCCGCAATACCATCCACCATCGCATGGTGAATTTTGAAGTACATCGCAAAACGATTCCCTTCAATCCCTTCAATAATATGACAGGTCCATAACGGTTTAGCACGGTCAATTAAACTACTGTGTTCTTGTGAAATATAGGTGAGCAGTTCAAGAATACGCCCCGGTTGTGGGAGTGCGATATGACGAAAATGGTGATCAAGATCAAACTCTTCATCTTCATCCCAAAATAAACCGTTGAGTTTGTTGTTAAATGGAGGAATAGGAATGGATTTGGAGTTACGAATATCTGCAACTAAATTTTGAATGAAGCTGGCAGGTGCATTTTCAGGAATTTGGAATAAGAATAATCCACCGACATGCATGGGTTGCTGGCGTTTTTCAAGTGATAAAAAAATAAAGTCAATCGGATGTAATGGACGCATAGTCTGGATTGCCTCACTGCAATATCTGACCGCTCCTATATGAGCAATCTTGTTAGAATTATAGAACTTAAAGCTAGTATATCGATTTTTTTTAACAATGGGAGCGCTTTGTGTGTATCCATTGGTTGCGAAAAACCACTGCTTTGCAGTGGTTTTAGTCTTTACTTTTTCAAATTACCTGCATGCAGGCCACATTCTTTGTGTGTCGCTTCCTCCCACCACCAACGTCCTTCACGTTCATGTTGGTTTGGTAACACTGGACGCGTACATGGTTCACAACCAATAGAAATAAAACCGCGCTCATGCAATGGATTATAAGGCACTTCCATCATGCGGATGTAACTCCAAACGTCGGCACTGGACCAGTTGGCAAGAGGATTGTATTTAATCAACTGTTTGCCTTCGCCCGAAAACCCCACATCTGCCTGAACAACTGGAATCTCAGTTCGTGTGCCTGGACTTTGGTCTTTACGTTGACCCGTAATCCAACCATCTAAAGTCGCTAATTTTTTACGTAAAGGCTGAACTTTACGGATACCACAACACTCTTTATGATCATCTTGATAAAAGCTGAATAAACCTTTTTCATTGACTAGTTTTTGAACGGTGTCTGCTTCTGGGAAGCAGATTTCAATATTAATGTTGTAGTGTTTACGCACAGTCTCGATAAATTGATAGGTTTCTGCATGTAAACGTCCCGTGTCTAAGCTAAAGACGCGAAAAGGTTTACCTAAGTTAGCAGCCATATCAATAAGTACGACATCTTCTGCACCTGAAAACGATATGGCAATTTCACCCGTTTGATTCAGTGCAAGTGCTAAAATTTCACTTGGCGATTTATTTGCATATTCGGCTGCGAGAGCATCAACAAGATCAATAGTTGGAATGGTTGTCATGAGTATCCTGGCAATAGGCTTGGAATCTAACAAGACCTATATTACGTTATTTGCAGCGTATTTTAATAGAGTTGAAATCAGCCACTTATCACTAAAAAATAAATGCTTATGAAAAAAATAGATTTAAAAAACAGCAATGCATTAGACAAATATTAAGCTATGATAGTTCAAAATTTTTCCACGTAAATAAAAGGGAGTATTCATGGAAGTTGTTTGTCTTGATCTAGAAGGGGTGTTAGTTCCAGAGATTTGGATTAACTTTGCTAAAAAAACAGGCATTAAAGCGCTTGAAGCAACCACACGTGATATTCCTGATTATGATGTGCTCATGACGCAGCGTTTGAATATATTAAAAGAACATGGTCTAGGTTTAAATGATATTCAAGAAGTTATTGCAGATATGGGGCCTTTCCCGGGTGCAAAAGAGTTTGTGAAATGGGTCAGTACGCATTTTCAATTGATTATCCTTTCAGATACATTTTATGAGTTTGCTCATCCATTGATGAAACAGTTGGATTGGCCAACTATTTTTTGTCATAAATTAGAAACTGATGAAAAAGGTATGATTGCAGCGTACAAACTTCGCCAACCCGATCAGAAACGTCAAGCTGTTAAAGCATTGCATGGTTTGAACTTCCGCGTGATTGCTGCGGGTGATTCATATAATGATACGACCATGCTGGGTGAGGCTGATCATGGTTTCTTATTTGATGCACCTGAAAACGTGATTGCTGAATTTCCACAATTTCCAGCTATACATGGTTATGAAGCATTAAAAGAAGCCATTCGTAATGCTTCAGTTCGTGATATTCCGGCTTAAAATAAACAAGCCATATCTATGAAAACAAAAAGGCGCATCTCAATAGATGCGCCTTTTTTATTGAGTATGATGCTATGGTTTAGAATTTATAACCGATATTTAAACCATAAGCGATCGCATCATTGTTGGTGAATTTTCCAGCATTTGAGTGAGCGCCTGTTACAGCATCAGCATCGCCTAACCAGAAGTACTTCACGCCAGCACCAATGAAGTAGTTTTCTGCTGGAGAAAAACGAACACCTGTACCCACACTCCAAAAACCTTCTGTTGGGCCAAGTGTTGTCACAGGGTTACCAGCACCAGAATCCCAACCTACTGATACATTGCCGCCCCAACGTTCGTTAAATTTGCGGCCTACACCAACGGTTGCAGAAATTTGATCTTCTTTATAGTCAATGAGGTTAAAGCCATTTGGTTTGTTAGGAACAAGGTTATTTTGTCCTAAATACTGAGATAATTTACCAAATTGATAAGGTTGCACTTTAAATTTCGACCAATCGACCCAGCGTACATTTGCAAAAGCAACAGTATTGGCCATAATACCTGTTTGGAAATCAATATTGATAGATTGTGGGGTTGTAAGTTTAGTTTCCGAATTAGTACTAGTAATCGTAGAAATTAAAGGGGTTAGTGGATGTTGGGGAATAGTTGTTGAGCCAAAATTCTCATAAGCATTCATTTTATGCTCGATTTCAGCACGGTAAGTTACCGATGCTTTAAGCGCAATTTCTGGAATTTGATATGCAACACCTGCTAACCAACCTACTGACTCATCTTCGCCAGTTCTAAAGTCGTAACCATTGAATACGCTATAAGTTGTACCACGAAGTAAAACTGTACCATCTACAGTTTGGTATACCGCACCTGCATATAGGTTCCAGTTTTCGTTCGGTTGATATCCAAAAAGTAAATTCAAGTTCTGAGTATCGACAGTAACAGATGTCCCACCATGAAACGGAGCAGAGCTATTTTCAACAAAGTTACTATTCCCAGAGTATTCTGCGTCTGCACCGAAAGGTTGATCGTAAATAAGGCCAACAGAGAAATGCTCCGTGGCTTGAATTTTTAGAGCAGCGTGAGGGAAGTAGTAGTCACTTGCCATGTCACCCGTTTGGTTGCCACTTGTATCTTTTCCTTTTACTTCAGGGTCAAGGACAGAAATCCCAGCTTCAAAATAATTGCCGGGTTGAAGAAACGCAGCAATAGATTGTCCTGAACGATCAAGTCCAGCGGCAAATGTTGCTGTCGTCGGAATTAAACTAAGTAAAATTGCTGAATGAATCGCTGTAAGCTTCATGAATTCTTTTCCTTGAGCCGCTTAATCGTTATTTAAAAGTTACGGGAAAATAACATAAATAAAAAAAGAGTAAATGCTCAGCTCTGATTGGGAAATGAACTGTGTAATTCAAAAAATAAACTTGAATAGAGTAAAAGTACTAATAGTTATTTAGTATGTAAATGATTTATAAGTAAAAAATAGAGTAATCATTTTAAAAAATGAAAGTAATATAAGTGGTTCTTTTTGATTAAATTTAAAACATATAGAAAGCTAAGTTTAAAAAACAATAGGCATAATGTAAAAAGACCATAGCAAACTATGGTCTTTTTTTAAATATTGAATGGCTTAAATTAGAATTTGTAACCCATTTTTAGGCCGTATGCGATAGCATTGTTATCATTAAAAGTACCAGCCGCTGAATGTGCTCCTGTTTGAGCATCAGCATCGCCTAACCAGAAATATTTTACACCGCCAGCGATAAAAGTTTGTGGTGTTGGACTGAATTGAGCACCTAAACCAAGGTTCCAGTAACCTTCAGTTGGACCTAAGGTTGTGACAGGATTGCCTGCACCAGTATCATAGCCAACAGAGATATTACCAGCCCATTTATCATTAAGCTTACGACCAACCCCTGTGGTTACTGACCATTGATCATCTGAGTAATCAACTAGATTAAAGCCATTAGGTTTATTTAATGCAGGAAGCATTTGACCGGCAAGTTTGGATAATGCGCCAAATTGTGTTGGTTGAATTGCAAAATCTTTCCAATTTACCCAGCGGATATTAGCAAACGCAACAGTATTTTCCATGATACCAGTTTGCAAATCTAGATTTACAGATTGTGGTGTTGTAATGGTGGTTTTACCATCAGCATTTTTTATTGCATCAATTTGAGCTTGGCTGATGGCGCCAGAGCCAACAAGCAAAGCTCCCATTGAATTAATAAGAGGCATGTTTTCTTTAACATCTACATCATGGTCAATTTCAGAACGATAAGTTAAAGATGCTTTTAATGCAATTTCAGGGATTTGATATGCGATACCTGCTAACCAGCCTGCATCGCCAGTTTCTTTGATGTTTGCATCATATCCATTGTATAGACTATAAGCTGAACCGCGTAAAGAAACATTGCCTTTAATAGTTTGGTAAACAGCTCCGCCATAAAGATTCCAATTTTCAGTTGGCTGGAAACCAAAAATTAAATTTATATTTTGTGTGTCGACTTCTACTGAGGTATTGCCAGAAATTGGAGTACCTAATGCAATAGCTAGAGGAGCTCCAGTAACGGGATGCTTAATTACAGGTGTCCCGTTTGGAAGAGTACCATTTGGAGTGCCAGTCACAACAGGTAAACCGCCTGTTAGTGCTGTTCCAGGTAATACACCATCAGAATTGCTGGCAACAAAGTTATTTTTACCAGTGTACTCAGCATCTGCGCCAAATGGCTGATCGTACAGTAAGCCGAATGATAAATTCTCATTGAGTTGCAGTTTTAATGCAGCATGAGGAAAATAATAATCTCCAGCCATATCGCCTGTGGCATTGCCAGAAGTATCTTTACCAGATACATCTGGATCTAATACAGAAATGCCTGTTTCAAAATAGTTACCTGGTTGCAAGAATGCAGAGATTGACTGACCTGAACGATCTAGAGCAGCGGCAAATGCCCCCGTCATTGGTACAGTTGCTAAAATCATTGCTGTCGTTAATGTCTTTAATTTCATTCTACGTCTTTCCTTGAGGTGCAAATGCAAATGTTTGTTGCTCATTTTGTGTTTATGTTTTTTGGCTTTTGGAGAAGTCGGTTAACCGAAATCATTTGTTACTCCGTGTCACAAAAATAGCACAATTAAAATAAGAGTAAATGCTCTAGATATAACTAATCAGTTCAAAAAGTAATCACAATAGAGTTTTTATACTAATAAAACACATTTTTATAACTTAAGTTAATGAAAAATATAAATATATAATTTGAAATATAAATTTTATTTTTTGGTTAAATTTTAATCAATTGAGCTTATAGATAAACCATTTTTGTGATGCTGATCACTTGTTTCATTACTGTATTTATAATACAAAATTATATTTTGTAGATCATTTATTGATTATTTTTATTTAGAAGATCGAGTTATTGTTTTTTACATGATTAATATGGTCTACAACAGCAATGATAATTGTTGCGGTTATATTGCGTTGTGTTATAAAAAACATATAGATTTGAATCAAATGTTAAGAACAAAAATCTTTAGTTTTAAATATAGATGAATGAAGATAGGTGGTCATTAAGCGGTGTAATCAGCACTTAATCTTGGCTTAAATTAAGCTGTAGTTTTTTATACCGTTAAAAGCATAATTTATTAAAAAAGTTAGAGTTTTAGTTCGCTATCGCTCTACTGTGAACCATAAATGATTAGAAGGATGCGATAAGTACATGAATAATTTTTCTTTCAATCCTAGAGCAATAAAAGGCTTACTTCTTCTTAGCATTTTGGGAGGATTAGGAGCTTCTCAGGCTTATGCGGATGATGGCGCTGATTTGGCCCAACAGTTATCAAACCCTGTAGCGAACTTGGTCAGTGTGCCATTCCAATTAAATTATGATGAAAACATTGGTGCGGCTGAGAATATAGAACGTTACCAACTCAATATTCAGCCCGTCATTCCGATTGAATTAAATGAAAATTGGAATCTGATCTCTCGTACTGTATTACCTGTAAATTATCAAATTTATAATGAAGGTAGTCGTGATGACGATTGGGGTGTGGGTGACATTGTACAAAGCTTATTCTTTTCTCCCTCAAAAACATCGGATAGTGGGATTACATGGGGCGTAGGTCCTACCTATCTATTTCCTACCGCTTCTGAAAAGGCCTTGGGTGCGGATCAATATGGTGCGGGCCCAACCTTTGTCGTTTGAAGCAAAGTCACGGTTAGACATTTGGGGCATTGGCAAACCATATTTGGGGAATAGAGCATGAAGATGATGTTGAGGCGATCAGTAGTACCTTTGTGCAACCTTTTATTAGTTACACTTATCCAAGTAGCACAACGGTGGCGTTGAATACTGAAACGACATATGACTGGAATAAAGAAGAAGCCACAATTCCTGTCAATTTGACTGTGACCAAAGTGATCCGTTTGAATGGTCAGGCGATTAGTGTGGGCGGTGGTGCTCGATATTGGGTTGATGATACTGACGGCAGCCCGAAAGGTTGGGGGGCACGTTTGATTGCATCCTTTGTTTTCCCAAAATAATCAATTGAGTCTGTATTGATTAGAGTGACATTCAATGGATTTAAACTATATGCTTGAATCCTTTGGGCACTTTTGATTTAACGAAGTAGCAAAACCAGAAGTCATACAATATGGCTTCGACTTTTGTCTCTTAACTCGGTTGGAGGAACGCCAAACCAGCTTTTAAAGTTGCGACTGAAAATAGATAATTCTGCATAGCCCAACTGTAGAGCAATATCCGTCAAATTCACATTGCCTGCATCAAGCATACGTAGTGCTTCTTTTTTTCGGACATTTTCGAGTATATCTCGATAGGTTGTTCCTTGTATTTTTAAAGCGCGCTGAAGCTTTTTCGGATGCATGCCCATACATAGCGCGATATTTTCAATGCTGCAGTCTCCTGTCGCCGTTAGCATGCGGACTGAACTCTCTATCAGTGCGGTATTGTCTTCAGTTTTGGTGCTGCTTTGTGTTTCAAGCTGCTGTACGATCAGTTGATTGATGGCATCTTCATTAAAATTATAGGGTTTATAACTTAAAAAGCTTGCGGGAAAATAAAGCGCATCCTCATCGGTTTCAAACTCTACCTGACATGAAAAATGTGCTTGGAAAGTTTGAGCACTTTTTTGTGGTGCTTTTTGCTTGAAGCAAATTTTTTCTGCATGCCACTGTGGGCCAATCAAATCTTTGAGAATATTCGCGACAAGGCAAATGGCCAGTTGTGATTTTTGTGGTACATCGGTGTTGTATTCACTTAATCGAACAAAGTTCAGCTTACAGAGCAGAGCATTATGTTGCGAGACGTGGAAGACAATGCCTTCAGCATGTAAATAGACATATTTTTGCGCCACGCTTAAGGCTTCAAGTATGCTCGTTTGTCGGGACATGTAGACGCCAATCAAACCGATTGTGCTAATATTTTGGAGTGCGCCGAGTTTTAAACCGAAGCAGTCATCCTGACAGGCTAAGGCCGCTTTTTCCAATAAATTTAAATAATGATCATAATGAATAAATGAATCTGGATCGCGGAGTAAAGCAGGTAAAATCCCGATCTCTTTCAAGATTTCTATAGGGTTCACGCCATAACTGCGGACTAAGTCTTCAAAACCACCGAGGCTGGCTGCACGAATATAACTTCCCATTACAACATTCCGTGTTGTCCTAAAAGATCAATTTAGTGTCCTAAAAAGTTAAGCATAATTCAAGTCATTTGTTAAAGTAGGATAAGAGATTATCTCAACCAACATAGAAAAGAAGTATTGAATCACCATTTTTAGCCGTGAAAGGAAAAGCATATGCAACTTACGGTTCAGCCTCATATCGAGCAAACAGTGATAGAACAGACATTACACGATTGTTTTCAATTGCAGCGCAAAAGCTTTCATCAACAAGGCATTGAAACAATTGCACAACGCAAGCAACATTTACTGAATTTAAAAGCACTGATTAACGATCACCGTGAAGCAATTATTGAAGCCCTGAATCGTGATTATGGCAATCGTTCACGTCATGAAACCTTACTGGCAGAAATTATTACGGTCACAGATGATATTAACGGCAGCATCAAACACTTGAAACAGTGGACTAAAGTACAAAAAAGACATGTCGATCATAGCTTGTATTTTGGTGCGAAGAACCGCGTAATTCCTCAGCCACTGGGGGTGATTGGAATTATTGTGCCGTGGAATTTTCCCATCAATTTGATGTTTTCACAGTTGTCGGCCGTGTTTGCTGCGGGAAATACGGCTATGGTTAAAATGTCTGAAAATTCAAGACATTTGGCTGAATTGCTGATTGAGTTAAGCCCCAAATATTTTAAAGCGGAAAAATTACAGATTTTCGATGAGACTGGTGAAGTGGGCATCACTTTTTCAAAACTGCCGTTTGATCACTTGATGTTTACTGGCTCTGGTGCGACAGGGCGTAAAGTCATGGCTGCTGCAGCACAAAACTTAACCCCTGTGACTCTGGAACTGGGTGGTAAATCTCCTGCGGTGATTGACCCTGAATACCCTATTGAGAAAGCTGTAGAACGCATTATGTTTGTGAAACAGTTTAATGCGGGACAAATTTGTACCAATGTCGATTATTTATTTGTACATGAGTCGAGGTTACAAGCGTTTATTCAAGCGGCATCAGTTTGGGTGCAGGAACATGTGCCTGATATTCATAGCAAAGATTATACTTCTGTGATTGATGAGCGTGCATTTCAACGCTTAGTGCATAGCTTGGCAGATGCTGAAGCCAAAGGGGCAAGTTTGATTAATTTAAATCAGCAAGA
Organism: Acinetobacter sp. MF4640; assembly: GCF_002018895.1. NCBI lineage: Bacteria > Pseudomonadati > Pseudomonadota > Gammaproteobacteria > Moraxellales > Moraxellaceae > Acinetobacter > Acinetobacter sp. MF4640. Next base: position 37,223 of record NZ_MVOM01000038.1, read on the forward strand.
GCCTGATGCTGCGACACGAAAATTTCCACTGACTTTGGTCTTGAACAGTAATGATGAGATGGAAATTGATACGCGTGAAACCTTTGGCCCGATCTTGATGGTCAAAACCTACCAAAAGCCTGAAGATGTGGTTGACTATATTGTTCAGCGTGATCGTCCATTGGCCTTTTATCCATTTAGCAATAACAAAAGCTTAGTCGAATTTTATATCAGCAGAGTTATGTCGGGCGGGGTTTCGGTCAATGATGCCTTATTTCATGTCGGGCAGCATGACTTACCATTTGGTGGAGTCGGTGCCAGCGGGATGGGGCACTATCATGGCTATGAAGGCTTTTTGACTTTTTCCAAAATGCGTCCTGTGTTTTATCAGGCGGGTTTTTCAAGCTTGAAGTTTCTCGCGCCGCCTTACGGAAAATTTGCCAATTGGCTGTTGAATTTATTGATACGCATCAAATCATAAGTGCCTAAATTTTAAAACCTCAACATCACTTTTCACTTCAATATGGATATCCTGAGGTGAAGGGATTGGTGTATTTAAAAACAGAAAAATAAAACTATTAAAGGAGTTAATAGGATGAAGAATAAAGATTTTGATTATGATCAAATCGTGATCGGCTCAGGCTTTGGTGGATCGGTCAGTGCTTTACGCCTCAGTGAAAAAGGCTATAAAGTCCTGATTTTGGAGAAAGGATTACGCCGTGAAGACAAGGATTTTCCAACTACAAATTTAGACACCAAAAACTATTTGTGGTGGCCTGAACTGGGATTCAGAGGTACGATGCAATTTACTTTCACCAGTAAAACCACCATTTTGCATGGGGTAGGCGTTGGTGGGGGGTCACAAATTTATGCCAATGTACACTTAATTCCACCTGATGCTGTTTTTGAGTCTGAGGCGTGGACCAAGATTCGTAAAGACTGGAAAGAAACCTTAAAGCCGTTTTATGGTCTCGCTCAACGTATGTTGGGTACAGCGAATAATACTTATACCAATATTGCAGATGACACGTTAAAAGAAGTTGCGAGTGAAATTGGATATGCAAATTCATTTAAAACGGTGAATACGGGGGTCTTCTTTTCGCAAGTAGCTGGTCAAGAAGGACAATTAGCGAAAGATCCGTATTTCAATGGAGATGGACCAGATCGTAACTCCTGTATTTATTGTGGCAGCTGTATGTTGGGCTGTCGTAATAATGCCAAAAATACCCTCATGAAAAATTACCTGTATTTTGCTGAGCGTAATGGCGTTGAAATTCGTCCAAGTTCAGAAGTGGTGAAAATTAAACCACTGAATGAAGATGGTAGCGCAGGTTACGAAGTAATAGTCAAAGAAACCCTTGGGAAACAAGTTCGTCAGTATAGTTTGCACAGTCGTGGGGTAGTGTTATCTGCGGGGGTGATGGGTACGGTACCGATGTTGTTAAAAATGCGTGATCAGCATAAGACTTTACCCAATATTTCTTCATTGCTAGGACAGGAGGTTCGGACGAATTCGGAAACCCTGACCACAGTAAACAACACAGGAAAAAAACTGGATGATGGGGTAGCAATCAGCTCTTTTATTTCGGTCGATGCAGATACCAATATCGAGGTCACACGTTTCCCTGAAGGTGCAGATGCTTCATGGATTTATATTCCATATGTGCCGATGGTGACTGGTCAGGGCTTTATGCGCTTTATGAAGTTTGTTTTTAATACACTGTTGCATCCCTTAAAAACCTTTAAAGTACTGCGTTATAAGGGTAAAGCCAAAGACTCTATTATTTTATTGGTGATGCAAAAGTCTGAAGCATTCATTCATTTTGAATGGCGTAGAAAGTGGTATCGACTGTTCAAAAATAGTATCACTGCTGTGCAAAAAGAAGGGGACACGCCACTCACCGTTTCATTCCCTGCGGCTGAAGAAGCCACTAAAATGATTGCACAAAAGTTAGGTGGAGAACCTGGTTCTGCACTTACTGAAATTCTACTGGGAACGCCAACGACAGCACATATTATGAGTGGTGTCGCGATGGGCAATGACAAGTCGAATGGCGTTGTGGACTTCACTGGTCAAGTCTTTGGTTATCAAAATTTACGCGTATTAGATGGTTCGATTGTACCTGGGAATTTAGGTGTGAATCCCTCACTAACCATTACCGCACTGTCTGAATTTGCGATGAGTCAAATCCCAGTGTTCTCCGCAGAGCGGGCAGCAAAGATTCAGCGTATTGAATTTAGTCAGCCTTTGGAGGGACAGGTGTCTGACTTGAAGGGTACTGGTGATTTAGCCAGTGCATTAAGCAATGCTTAAAAAAGTGGATATGGTTTGGGCTGGTGATGGTGATGGTGTCTAATACGGCAAATTAGACAGCCCAAGCAATACAATCTTGAGATCATTATCCCTCTAACGCTGTATGACAGTGTTAGAGGGCGTTGCTGATTTGATGGGCTATAATTCAGAAATTCCTAAGCTAAGAAGAGAGCAAAAAGCAGTCTTACCTTTTTACCGATTAATTGGGGGACATTACTGAGTCTATCCGTAAACCCAAAAGCCATCGTTTATTTTTTCTTGTTATAAAATATGACTAGGGTGTGTTGACACTTTTAGCTTAAAAAAATAGCGAAGTAGTAAAATCAAATCGCCAAACCCAATTTTACTATTCGCTATGCCTCGTACCATGCTGACAGATCAACACTGGCAAAAGTTGAAAGT
>NZ_MVOM01000039.1:0-39053 GCF_002018895.1 Acinetobacter sp. MF4640
CAGCGTTCAATCTGAGCCATGATCAAACTCTTCAGTTAAAAATCATTAGTAGCTTATGGCTACAAATCTTGGCTCATCAATTTTCTGACAAATATTTCTCAAATAAACTTCGAGTAATTTTTACCATCAATCAATGAAATATTTTCGATCGATCAATCAGTAAAAATCCACACAAGTTGTTCTTCATAATCTCTTAATGATCTTCTTGCTGATTCGTCATCAGCAAGCTAGGTCGGCTATACTACTCTCTTTCCAGAGAAAGTCAACTGGTTTTGTTAATTATTTTTAAACTTATTCAAGACTTCCAGACTCTACCGCTTGGGCTAAATCCTTGTTTCTCAACAAGTTTTAATCAATATCACCACCGATGGATGTGCATTCTACAGTATTTCCAAACCAACACAACCCCCTTTACTCAATTATTTATAAAAAAACCTCCAACTGTTTACTTATTCGGCAAAATGTCGCTTTTTTCTTATTTTTTGAGTGAAAAGGGAACAATTTCTCCAATTTCATTTCGATTTTTTTCTTGTGATTTTTTTTCTTGCCACTTTAATGCACGACAATCCACATATTCACAATAACCACTTTCGCCTTGTTCCTCATAATTATCCATTTTGAGTTGATATTTAAAGCTACCTACATAACCTGCAGCTAAACCAAATTTAAAATCACCACGACTTTGCGCACAAAGATGAATGTGATGCCCCTGCTCGTCTTGATAATGCCATTCAAATTCTCGCGGTAAATACATTTTTTGCCCATTGGGGGTTTTCACAGCAGGATAAACACGATGGACTTGAAAGCGCACCATCTGATCAAACATATGGGTTTGTTGTTTTTGCAAATCACGTATATAAATGCGTGACTGTACAATTCGATTAAACGAATCTCGAATTTGTTCTAACAATAACTGACGCTGATCCACCAGATTAATGACTTGATATGTGAAAAATGCTAAGGGTAAATAACTAAAGTCGATACTACGCGCGTATTCAAAAGCCCCTAACTGGTCAATGTCATAGCGCTGTTCTTTATATTTAACTTCTCCCTGACATCGACACAATACAGACCAATGCTCAGCAAGACCAAAACGCAATTTGGTGAAATGTGAAATCAGTGGTGTTGTTGTAATTTCGATCTCAAAACTCAATTCTGTGTCTTTTCTTTGAATTTGAAATTTTGGGAACGCTCCCATGAGCTGTTCTTTATTGGCAAATTTAAATGTTTTTTCCTGAAATGAACATTCCGCAGAAATTGAATAGCGGTTCAGTTGCCCTGCCATATGTGGACTACTGCTGGCCAATACAGTAGCGGTATCTAAGGGTGTAGTTCTGATTGCACTGTTATTCCGAAACATGGGCGTATTGGGCTGACCAATCATGCTCAAAAAATTTAAATAATGTAATGGTGCAGGAAGATTGGGAATGGTTAAAGCTTGATGAATAATTTTATATTTTTTATTGGGTGGGTGATAAGCAGGAAGTGACCGTGAAGGAGCCTGATTAAGTTGTTTAGACTGATCGAGAAAATCTTGAAACAACCACATATCATACTCCTTCTACATATCATTAACTCATGATGGGCTGTGCTGACGTCGTGCTAAAAACGTAGTAATAAAGCCAGATAATGCATAAATCAAGGAAATGACCAAAATACCGACAGGAATATTGTAAGTTATTGCAGCAAAAATAAAGACCGCGATAGGAAGGACAAAAAATGGTACTCGTTTACGATCTACCGTTTTAAATGAATAATATTTAATATTCGAAATCATGAGGAGCCCCACAGACACAATAACTGCTGCACTGATGGCTTGAATACCCCGCTCACGAATATCAAAAATTTCTGGGAAATCAAGTCCGACCCAAACCAATGAAATAATAATAATCGCAGCAAGTGGACTAGCTACACCAATAAAGTAACGCTTATCGACCACACCAATTTGCACATTAAAACGAGCTAGACGGAACGCAGCACAGGCAGTGTAGACAAAACAACACGCCAAACCTATGCGACCGAGCGAATCCAAACTCCAGCTATACATCAAAATAGCGGGTGCAACACCGAACGCCAATAGATCAGATAAAGAATCATACTGTTCACCAAAAGCACTCTGCGCACCAATGGCTCGTGCAACGCGACCGTCCAAGCCATCCAATAACGCTGCCAAGAAAATGGCATAAATCGCTTGCTGGAAGTTGCCATTCATACTGGCAATGATGGAATAAAAGCCTGACAACAACGCTGCCGTTGTAATCAGGTTCGGCCACAAATAAATACCTCGACGTTTTACTTTTTGACCTTCCTGTGTGTGCTCTTCTTCTTCCACCTCGAAAGTAATCCCATCAAAAGTAGGCGTACTGCGGGGTGAAGATTCACTTTCAGGTTTATTTATATTTGTCATTCTCTGTCGATCCTAATGTAGCCTTTTCTCTTATAGTCTATCTTTATTCGCCAACTAACCAACGAACAGCAGCATGACCACCATTTTCACTCATACGCAAATGTGGGAATAACCATTGTAGCGCTTCATCTGCATCTTCAGAAAACTTCCAAGGTGGGTTAATCACCAATAGACCACAACCGTTTAAGCCCACTGGAGTATCATCTGGCCAAACACATACTTCACAGATCAACTGACGACGAATACCGGTTTTAATCATTTTCTTTTCAAAACGGTCAATCATGGCGCGGTCTTTGATTGGATACCAAATTGCAAACACACCCGTTGGCCATTTTTTATATGCAGTCGCTATGAGATCAACCAATTGAGGGAAATCTTTACGCTCCACTTCGTAAGGTGGATCAATCATCACCAATCCGCGTTTTTCTTTGGGTGGAATAACACCAAATAGCCCTTCATATGCATCGCGCTCATGTAAGCCTGCGCGTTTATCACGAACGTTGTAATACAACTGTTGGAATACATCACGCTGCATTTCAAAAATGGTGGCTTTATCGATTTCGCGTATGCCTTCCAATGCAAACCACGGCGAACCTGGATAAGCGCCTTTACCTGAACCTTCACGCATTTTTTCAACAATTTTTAAATACTGCTGAACACCCTCAGGTGCATTACGCTTAATCGAGTCATCAAGTTTTACTAAACGGTGAATACCATTTAAAAACTCACCCGACTTTTGTGCTTCTGAAGTTGATAAATCATATTTACCAGCACCGCCATGCGTATCAATATAACGATACGGTTTATCTTTTTGATTGAGGCGAGTCAAAATCTGAAGCAAAAGGACATGCTTCATGACATCTGCAAAGTTACCTGCATGGAAGTGGTGACGGTAATTCATGTTTCTATCATTCCTAAAATCAATGAGTATTTTAGCATGAAAAATAGTTTCGTTCAGATTGCTTTCATACACTAGAATAACCGTGGCTTTTCTTTGTCTTTTTTAGGTTAATAATGTAATGGAAGCAGTTCTTCTCCCAAAGTATTGGAATGTTGATCAAATCCTAGATGATTTAGATCAACATGGTTTTGCCATCATTGATGACGCCTATTCTAATGACTATGTACATCAACTCATTGAAGAATGTACTTCGAACTTAAACCGCTTTCGTGAAGCCGCTATTCAAAACGGTGTCATCAGCAAGATCCGTAGTGATCACATTTTATGGCTCAATCCCGAGCTCGTTATTTCCCATCAACATGTTCAAGCCCTTTATAGTTTGGGTCAGGAACTAAATCGTGCCTTTTATCTTGGTATTCGAGACGTCGAAGCACATTTTGCTTGCTATAACGCTGGCGAGTTTTATGCCCTGCACCGTGATAACCCTCAAGGCAAAAATGGCCGCATGATTTCTACGGTTTATTATTTACACGAAGACTGGCAAGACGGTTGGGGCGGTGAACTTCATCTACAAGATAAAAATGACATTTGGCATGTACTACAACCTAAACCGAATCGTATTGCATTGTTTCAAAGTGACTTACTGCATGAGGTTTTAGAAGCCAAACATCAGCGTTTATCGATTACTGGGTGGTTACGGAGTGACAGTACAATCCTGTGATTCAAGCAAAAAGACTTTAAATTGTAAGAAGTATCCTCATATACTGAACATCAATTGATGAGGATGTAACCGATGCGTGCCAGCAGTCAACAAATTATTCAGCGTATTGGTGAAACAGATCAACTCTACCTACAAGGCAATAGCCCTGAATTAGCCCTTGAGCGTGCTGATTTGCGCTTACAGTTGGTCACACTAAGCCAACTACGTCAAGAGCAAGTCCACTTTTTACAAGAAGCGGTGGTATTACTTGAGCAAGGTCGAATTGAGTTTGAGGAAATGCCTCTGTCTTTGTACCTCAATTTGTCTTTGCACCTTGCAAAGGCTTATATGCTGTACTTTGAAATCACCAAAGAAGATCGCTTTGCTTTGATTACACAGCAAATTTTAAAACCATTGACCAGCTATGGTCAGGGCGATATTTACCTGTTTTTGGCCTATGCCTCGGTCAGTCGAAAAGAGTTGGCATTGGCACGACACTGGCTTGGCAAATATGCGAAAAGTACCGAGTTTGATTTCGTTTTACTACGTGAACATGCCGCTTTTGTTGACCTTCATCAAGAAGATTGGTTTATCAAGCTGATGCAAAGTAAATTGCACTAAAATGCACAAATAAAAAACGCCTGAAATCAGGCGTTTTTTTATGGGTCAATTCTACTATTCAAATGACAACAGCATAAAATCAATTTAGGCAGTTTGAAGTTTATAAGCATCTAGATGCAGCTGTTGATTGAGCTCATCAACCATAATCGCCCAATCATCATCTTGAACCAAATGACTGATTAATAGCGCACGTTGTGCGGAATTCCAAAACGGTGCATCGTGTAAAGATTGATGAGCAGGAAGTTGATGCGTACGAATATATAACTCGATGGCAGCCGCACTATTGGCGAGTCCCAGTTGCGAAAATAAAAGCTCTAAGGATGGTTTATGTTGACTGAGCATCTCGGCCTCCTTATCAATACTATTGTCAATTATTATTAAATTAACTTATATGTATTTTCTAAAAAAACCTAGTCATAAAACTAGGTTTGTTGTTTCAATTTGTGATTATAAATGACACGAACCTGAAAGCGTATGTTCTGTATGCAATTGTTCATTTAGCAGGTCGACCACCATTGCCCATTCATCATCTTTTTTCCAATTACTGATAATGAAGTCATGCTGTGCTTTTGACCAAAAGGGTGCTTTATGCAATGGAACGTCTGAAGTAAGTTGGTGTGTTTCAATAAACTGATCGATTGCTTCCGCACTCGCATCAAGCCCCAATTGTTCAAATAAAAGTTCTAAAGTCGGTTGTTGGTCAAACATCATTGTTCTCCTCAAGCTCTGATCATGCCCTTTTAGAATAAACCTTTGGCCATCTATGCTCAGTTGTATCTACATCACAGCATGTTATTTTTTGTTCAACACACCCCCATATAAAAAAGCACCCCAAACGGAGTGCTTTTTCAAAACAGATCTTGAACAGATTAGTTTTTAATTATTTAAGCATGTCAGCAATTGCTGCGCGCTCTTCTTCAAGTTCTTGAAGAGTTTTGTCCATACGTTCACGGCTGAACGCATCGATTTCTAGGCCTTCAACACGTGTGTATTCGCCATTTTCGCAAGTTACAGGAACACCGTACATTACGCCTTCTGGAATCCCATAAGAACCGTCAGAAGGAATACCCATCGTTACCCATTCGCCATTTGTGCCAAGAGCCCAATCGCGCATATGGTCGATAGCAGCGTTCGCAGCTGAAGCAGCTGAAGACAAACCACGCGCTTCGATAATCGCAGCACCACGTTTACCAACAGTTGGAAGGAATACATTCGCGTTCCAGTCAGCATCGTTGATTTTGTCTTTTAAGCTTTCGCCGTTTACAGTTGCAAAACGGTAGTCAGCATACATCGTTGGAGAGTGGTTACCCCAAACAGTCATGTTTTTGATGTCTGCTACAGCAACACCCGCTTTTTGAGCAATTTGAGTCAACGCACGGTTGTGGTCAAGACGTAACATTGCTGTGAAGTTTTTCGCTGGAAGATCTGGAGCAGATTTCATTGCGATGTAAGCATTTGTATTTGCAGGGTTACCTACAACAAGTACTTTAACGTCACGGCTAGCAACTTCGTTTAGTGCTTGACCTTGACCGATGAAGATTTCACCGTTCACTTTCAATAAGTCAGCACGTTCCATACCAGGACCACGTGGACGTGAACCAACCAATAACGCGTAGTCAGCATCTTTAAATGCAACTTTTGGATCATCAGTACCGATCATGCCAGCCAATAATGGGAAAGCACAGTCGTCTAATTCCATCATTACGCCTTTAAGCGCAGCTTGAGCTTTCTCAAAAGGAACTTCTAACAATTGCAGAATAACTGGTTGGTCTTTACCTAACATTTCGCCACTAGCGATACGGAATAATAGGCTATAACCGATTTGACCAGCAGCGCCAGTAACGGCAACGCGAACAGGTTGCTTCATGTACTTATCTCCATTTGAGGAACGTTATATGATTAAATAGCTGTTCTATCTAATCTTAATAATCATAAACGGCAAAGATTGTACTCCAATACTTTGGCAGATGCATGTAAAAGAGAATGAATTCCAACAAAAGTATGATAGGAAATATAAATTAATTTAAGGAAAGAGATTAGTAAGAACCCTTGATCGCAAAAGAATTTGGGCAGTTTTCTTGTATATTCTCTGCACAACCTTTGTACTGACCATTGGGTTTATAACAAACCTTGACTTCGGTCAAAATATTGGTTTGACGGTGAGTACGGCAGCTAAAACGCAGCCCGCTTGCAGGCAGTCCAGGATTCAAACGTTGGAACTGTCCACGTAAGGTATTAAGTTGCGCGGTTTTATTTTCAGATGAAGTCAAATCTGCGGGAATTTTTAAACGTTCTGCATAATTAATCACGTTACGGAAATATTGACTGGCACTCATCGGCACACACCCCCCAATCTCTGCCCACAACTGGCGACGTGCATGCTCATCGGGCATGACTCTCGCCACCACTTTAGTTTGAAGCGGAGACAATACAGCTGAAGATTTGGTCTGACACTCTCGTGTTGTAGTTTCAGGATACAAGCCTGTGATATTGAGTGAATAACCTTCCAAACATTTCCGTTTCTTTGAGCCTTGGCTATCAAACAAACACACGGCGGGTGTCATTTGAACTTCCATCACATAGCCAAACACAGTCGGTGTTGCATGGGCTGATGTCGCAAAAAATCCCATAGCTATGCCACTGCTGATCAACAGCAGAAGCTTTTGCGTTAAGACTGATTGGGATGACATCAAAACCATAAAATGCCTAGGCCTTTATCATTGACTTCTAAAAGGAATATTTTGCATGCGCTGGGTGATCGACTGTGGTCCCTGTCCAAGCAGCACACCATAATGTGTCGCATTACTCATCACATGCTTGACGTAATCGCGAGTTTCATTCAATGGAATACTTTCGGTGTATTGATCTGCCGCAATCGGCTGATTTTCAGGCTGCCAACGACGTGCACGATTTGGCCCTGCGTTATAACCTGCGGTGGCAAGTACAGGACTGTTACTTAATTGGCTTTGAATCATGGACAAGTAAAATGTGCCATAACGTACATTGGTATTCATATCACTCAGTGCAGCAGGATTATAGGTTTCACCCATTTGTCTAGCGACCAGTTTTGCCGTATCCGGCATGATTTGCATCAAACCACCTGCCCCCACATGCGAGCGAGCATGGGTAACAAATCGGCTTTCTTGGCGCATTAACCCATACGCCCATGCAGGATCTATGCCTGCATTGCGACTATGGCTGACCACATAGCTTTGATGCGGCATGGCATAACGATAACTGTAGTTATGTTGCTTGACGGTTCGATCGGCTGCATAGATCGCGCGGTCATACCATCCCATTTCTGTAGCACGTTTGGCCGCAGCCAAAATTAAGCCATCATCTTGTTTTAAATAAGCTTGTCGAACCGCCCAGTTCCACTCACGGTTAACATAATTGTCTGGCGCATTGACGTTACGCAGTGCAAAAGCGCGACTAAAGTGAATATCTTGGCTCAAACGCTGCGCATCCGCATTGCTCGGTTGGGTATTTGCTGGAATCGTTTGATAACGCTGACCAATACGATCTTTTGCCAATAAGTTATGATAATCGTCACCTACTGACAATTTTTTGAAGATCTCGCGCGCCAGTGCTTTTGACTTTGCATCACCACGTTGTTCTGAAGCACGGGCTAACCAATATTGCCAGCGATCTTCTTGTTTTTGCGTCACACTCATGCCATCAATGGCACGAATAACACTCTCCCATGCACCGAAACGAATGGCTTGGCGTGCATAAATTTCAGCTTCTTCTTCACTCAGTGCTAAACCATAGCTCCGATCGAAGGCTTGCAACACTTCCACATTAAAATTATTTTTCATAACAGTTGTGCCACCGATATACCCCACGGCGCGGTACAACGCTTTTTGTACCGACTCAGGTGTACCCTCTGCAGCACGTTTTACCGATGCCAGCGCAGTATTTAGATCACTGTCGGCTAAGCGCCCAATGGCATAAATTAAATACGCTTGATTTGCCGCCGATGCTTTCGGTGCGGACCAGAGATAGTTCAGGGGATCAGCTTGAATGCTATTCAGCTGTGCCAACGACAGATTCATGCCAATGGTTTGTGCGGTTGCAATCGCTTGACCTGACTGCCCTGCACGTAGCTGCGCCCATAAACGTTGTTGTTTGTCTTGCTCCGTCATCAGTGGACTAGACAACATCATACGCCCCAGCCCTGTACAAGACTCAGGTTGTGAATTGGTCGTGAGCCAAACATCTTTATATTCGGCAAAAACCAAAGGATCGCCTGACTTGGCACGGACTTGCGCCATGGCACAGCTTTCTGCGCGATCTGCATTGGACACATAGGCCAATACCGGCTGCGCGGAAGCAAAGTCGGCCATTTTAACTTTTTCTTCGATGTAATCTGCGGCTAACTTCTCAGCCATAGCAGATTGCGGATAGCGCTGTGCAAATCCAACAATATTCGCCGCAGGTTGCAATGCCAAATTACTGTTAAGTACCCAATATTCAGGATAATAGCCCAGCACATCACCCTGCATACTGCTTTGATATTGCTGTAATAAACCAACATTGCCAGCATTTGCTGCACGCAAGGCATCATTAAATTGTTCATCTGCGGCATGTGTCACTGCCGATAGACCCAAGGCAGCCACACCCAACGCAAACACTTGATAATATTTATTCTGTAATCGTTTTAACATGGGTTTGCCTTCAGTCATCTTTGGATTGCCTAGTCTCGTCTCATCATTTTCATTAGTTTAATAACTCATAACAGACTCTATTGTTCTCTTATGTAACCTTATGATTAGACAATATTAATTTTCCTGCATTTTCACTTCACAAATCAATCTTTTTAGCTTCAGATTTAAAGCTATAAGTTTATTCAGATTTCCTGCTAAAATATGCGCCTTTCGTAGATTTCACATGGTGTTTGATCGCCCTTTTTTGTCGCCAGCCAAGCTCTGCTTTCGCCGCCACAGATACCGATCAGACACAAAAACCTAGATTTATCCCCCCTTAGGAGCCTACATGACGGTTCAAACCTTCATTCCAAATGGTGCCCAAGCTGCCTCAGAAAACACTGTTACCCAGCCACAGCACACCCCAGCCATCGATGGATCAGTTAAAAAACTGTATATCGAAACGCAAGGGTGTCAGATGAATGAGTATGACAGTCACCGTATGGCAGACTTACTTGGCGACTCGCACGGTTATGTGCTGACCCAAGACCCGAAAGAAGCCGATATTCTACTCATGAATACCTGCTCGATTCGTGAAAAAGCCCAAGAAAAAGTGTTCTCTGAATTGGGTCGCTGGCGCAAGCTGAAAGACAAAAATCCGGATCTCATCATTGGTGTCGGTGGTTGTGTGGCCTCGCAAGAAGGCGACAACATTCAAAAACGTGCCAATTATGTCGACATGATTTTTGGCCCGCAAACCTTGCACCGTTTGCCACAAATGCTGGATCAGCACTTTGATCAAATCGAAAAACCCAAGAAAGAAAAAATCAAATTGGTCGATATTTCTTTCCCTGACATTGAAAAATTCGACTTTTTACCTGAACCGCGTGTGGAAGGTTACAAGGCTTTTGTTTCAATTATGGAAGGTTGTTCAAAATATTGTTCATTCTGTGTAGTGCCCTACACCCGTGGTGAAGAAGTTTCTCGCCCATTGGATGATGTTTTAGCAGAAATTGCGACATTAGCCGAAAAAGGCGTACGTGAGATTTCTTTATTGGGTCAAAACGTGAATGGTTACCGCGGTGAAACGTTCGAAGGCAATATCTGTACTTTTGCAGACTTGTTACGTCTTGTTGCAGAAATCCCGGGGATTGGGCGTTTACGCTACACCACTTCACATCCGCTTGAATTTAATGATGACTTGATTGAATGTTACCGTGACCTACCGCAAATGGTGTCGCATCTGCATTTGCCTGTACAAAGTGGCTCAAACGATGTATTGCAAGCCATGAAGCGTAACCACACCATTGATGTGTATATCGACAAAATTGCCAAATTACGTAAAGTCCGTCCTGATATGCATTTATCCAGTGACTTCATCATTGGCTTCCCGGGTGAAACCGATGCTCACTTTGAAGAAACCTATCAATTCATCAAAGATATGGACTTCGACCATTCCTACAGTTTTGTCTATTCAAAACGTCCAGGTACACCTGCATCTGATCTTGAAGACACTACCTCTGAAGAGGTAAAAAAAGAGCGTCTCAGTAAAGTTCAAAAATGGATCAAACGCTCGAGTATTGACAAGACCGATGCCATGCTCGGCACCATTCAACGTGTTTTGGTCGAGAAAGTTTCAGACAAAGATTCAAACTTACTGATTGGTACGGCGGATAACACTCGTTATGTGAGTTTTATTGGTGATGCAGCATGGATCGGACGTTTCGCCGAAATCGAAGTGACCGAGATTAAAACTTTGAATTTTGTTTATGGTGAACTCTTGAATCTTGAGCCTGACGTGGCGTAATGTAAGGGAATAGATTCTGACTACTTAAAGGAATTCTCTTGACTGCAGCGATTCGACGTACAGTAACTTTTCCTGGGGTTTCAATAGAACGTTTAAAGAGCATGCTCGGTGCTTATAACGGTCATTTGAAACAAATCGAACAGCGTTTAGATGTCACTATTTCCCATCGAGGTGATGCATTTTATGTCGATGGTGAAATGGATGCAGTTGAGAGAGCAGAAGGTCTGCTCCATCGCCTGCATGAAGAAGCAGAAAATACAGCACAAATCAGTGCCGATACCTTACACCTCATGATTCAAGGCAGTCAGACTGACCGTGAATTGCAAGAAGACCTCGACGGACAAGAGCACACTGGTTTAGATGAAGTGTGGCTCCAAACCCGTAAAGGTCGTATCAATCCACGCGGTGCCAACCAAAAGCGTTATGTGCAGCGTATTCTACAAAGCGATATTTCTTTTGGTATTGGACCTGCGGGTACAGGTAAAACCTATCTCGCAGTTGCAGCCGCAGTTGACATGCTAGAACGTAATGAAATTCAACGAATTTTATTGGTTCGCCCTGCCGTTGAAGCAGGTGAAAAACTTGGTTTTCTGCCGGGTGATTTAAGCCAAAAAATCGACCCCTATTTGCGCCCACTCTACGATGCCTTGTATGAAATGCTTGGTTTTGAAAAAGTAGCCAAACTGATTGAACGTCAAGTGATTGAAGTCGCACCACTGGCTTATATGCGTGGTCGAACTTTAAACCACTCTTTCGTGATTTTAGACGAAGCACAAAACACAACGCCTGAACAAATGAAAATGTTCCTCACACGCTTAGGCTTTGGTTCGCGCGCAGTGATTACAGGCGATATCACACAGGTCGACTTACCGCGTGGTCAGCAATCTGGTCTGGCGCATGCTTTACGCATCATCGACAAAATCAAAGAAATTCACATTACCCGCTTCCACTCTCGTGATGTGGTACGCCACCAATTAGTGCAAAAAATTGTTGAAGCTTATGAGGGATGGGATGCAGAACAACATCGCTTAACGGCTGAAGCGCGTGCTGAACGCAAAGCGCGTCAAGAGGCCTTAGTGGCTGAAAATGATGCCGCTGCCGATGCTCAGCATTAAGTTAAAGCCTGCGGGCATTTTAAAATGCCCGCAGATGTCATTATTTAAGGATCTATTTTGAAACTGAGTCTTTCTCTACAACAGGACTTTCAAGCACCTGAATTGGTCTTGAAACGTGGTTATATCAAAAAAGTTGTAGAAACTGTTTTACGCCATATTGACACACAGAGTAACTGTGAAATTGGCATTGCTTGTGTCGACCATGATGAAAGTCATAAATTGAATTTGGAATATCGCGGCAAAGATAAATCAACCAATGTGTTATCTTTCCCGAGTGACTTGCCCGATGAAATGGCGCAAATTCTTGACTCATTTCCTATTGGCGATTTAGTCATTTGCATTCCTGTGGTGCTGTTGGAAGCGAAAGAACAAAACAAAGCGCCACTGACGCATTTCACCCATATGTTGGTACATGGCACTTTGCACCTCATGGGCTATGACCATGAAACGTCAGAAGCAGATGCTGAAGAAATGGAAGGTATCGAAATTGAAATTTTGGCTAAACTCGGTTTTGAAAACCCTTATTTAGAACAATAGCTATTAGATCTGAAACAACTCACCTGATTCATCTCGATGTGTCGGGTTTATTTATGTTAAAAATAATACAAGATGAAAAAAGAGATGAAGAGATTATAAAAATGCATACACCAATTTCAAAACTACTCTGCATTATCGCCCTATCTTGCACTACACCACTTTATGCCAAGAGCAATGATCAAAATCAAACATCCTGTCAAGAAGTGAAGTTTCAAGACACTGCTCAGGCGTGGGCTGGACATTATTATTTGCAGGGTGTTATGGAGGTCGGTTCCGAGCTTTTACTAGAGACCAACGGTAAATTTAAATGGTACTTAGCTGTCGGCTCTTTAGATCAATATGCTGAGGGGACATGGTGGAAAAATGGCAACTGCATTGGTTTAAAGGCACTGCCGAAATATAGCAAGCATTTAGAAATCTTTCCTAGCAGCCTAGATGTGGAAGAGTCTCATTTAACTGTGACTTGGATCGGTGGACGTCAAGACGGGGCCTATGTCCGCGCAACCCAATAAACTGAAGCAAGTAAAATCTTCAAAGTACACTTAAAAGTGCACAGCTCAGTGCACTTCAAACTCTGCCTCTGCTGGGTCAAAACGCCATGTACGCACAATGCGTAACTCAGAAATATCCTTCATTTTGGCATCAAATCCACCGAATGGTGCAGCCTTACGCACCGACGCTTTTGCAGCCTCATCGAGCATCTCATGGCCTGAACTATCAATCAGGCGAATGGCGCGGATACCTCCTGATGCATTTAGAATCACCATTAAACGCACTTCACCCGCCAGCCGCTGCTGTTTAGCTGCTTCTGGGTAGTAACGGTTGCCATAAAACTCCACTTTCTGACGGAACTTTTCAAGATAGGCGGCCGAAATATCTTGCTTGGCTTGAATACCATCGACTGTTTTAATTTTTTGCTGACGGCTAAAGTTTTGTTGGCGTTGTAAATATTGCGCTTCAAGGCTGGCCACCATTGCTGCTTTGGCTTGAAACTGACTGTTCATTTCCTCCATGGCTTTTTTGCGCTGGTTATCCTCAGCTTGTTTTTGCCAACTTAAAGTCGTCATTAACAGTTTTTCTTCAAAATTCAGCTCACGTTTTTGTTGGATCTGTTCTAAAGTTTCACGCTGCTGTTCGCCTGTACTTTGCTCAAGCATCGGTGCGGGCATGTCACTCGACATGCGATGTGACTCACGAAAGGTCCCTGAACCTTGTTGATCGGCTTGTGCTAAAAAATCTGCGTTTTCAATTTTTTGATCAGAAGGACGCAAAGTAACCGCAATTTCTTTCACTGCCGCATCATTTTCTTGAGGCATCGCAAATTGCAAAGTCAAAATCACGAGATGCAAAAACACCGCCAGCACAATGGTCGCTGTAAAAATTGGGTCTTTCCACCAATCATGAGCCAAAGGCATTACATTTATTTTTCTAAGCATCACACCAAACCGACAATTTGTCTTGTTCCCCAAAGCGCATGCGCGCAGTATAAAATAGACACAGTCTTCATTTTATTGCGTAGAATGAGACCTTGTGCTCTTTAGATTCACTGTTTTATAAAATCATGAAAATGGTGCAATTAATTTTGCTAAACTGCAAGGTTCATGAGCAGTATTTTTCAAACATTTCGACCAGAGATCTGATCGCTCAAACACGTTGATTCGCTAGGACGCCTCTATATGCAAACGCTTATTTCCAACATTTCAAATCGTTTACGCCAAGTTTATCAAAAGGCGGAAGGATTTATTGAGGATGAGCGCGAGTTTCCAATGTCTCAAGTCTTTTTAAATGCCACTTTTCAACGTTTTGTGACCGATAACGTGAGAATGTTGAAAGACCTGCATGCCGACTTACATGATGATTGGTTACGCTTATATGCCACACTCGACTTTAACGGGCTCAAACTCACGCTTTCGGTAGATTTGAAACTGGCACAAATGGAGTTAAATAAAAAAACGCAGTTGATTGTATTTGAGCAAATCAGTGACACCAGTGTTCTGGATGCTGAATACCCAACGGTATTTCATAAAATTGGCGTGCGCTGTGCCCTATTCTTTTATCAAAAAGTCCTGAATCAAGACCCCTTAGGCATGATTTTAGAAAAACTGAATGTGATTAAAGTCAAAGATGATCTGCTGCATTTGGATCTGAATCGCTGGTTAGGGAAAAACCGTTCCATTATCGATACTTTAGGTAAAGTCCATGTCAATCATGCCGTATTGCGTGAAGCAGAATTGGTGGTGATCGGTAATGTCAACTTAACAGCGTTATTTAATAAGTTTTCGCAAACCTCTATCCATGACTTGATTGAACCCAATCTAGACGAAAGCACGGTCTCGCCAATTCGACAAAAATAACTCGGGATGCTGCGACTAAAATGTGACTTAAGGTGGGTAAAAGAAACATAAAACTACAGTTTGCCCTATGTTTCGAATTTTTTCTTCATAATCAACGTGCATAATATTTCTATGCAAAAAATTTGTGCCTACAACTGAATAGGAAACTTTTTCTTATGGCTAAATCAATGTTGAAAACAGTCGCAATGGCAACAGGTGTCAGCACCTTGCTATTTGTCGGTTTCTCAAGTCAAACCTTTGCCATGAGTCCATTCCAAGCCAGTTATCAATTTAACTATAATGGCAAAAACATGGGCTCAGCGTCACGTACGTTATCGAAATCGGGCAACAACTGGAACTATGTCTTTGCAGCCAAAGCTGGTGGTATCGCCTCTGCAACCGAAAGCAGTCGCTTTAGTTTCAACGGTAAGCAAATTCAGTCCAGCAGTTTTAGTCGTAGCAGTAAAATTTTGGTGCATAACAACACCATGAGTATTAACTTCAATCCAGCGGCAAAAACCATCAACACCAAGAAAGACAAAGAAGCGCGTTCTTTCGCTTGGAAAGCTGGCGTACTGGATGAACTGAATGCTGAATTACAACTTCGGGAAGACATCAAAAATGGCGGTTTAAAATCGACTTATTATTTGGCCGATGCCAAAGAAGTCGAAGCACGTAAATTTGTGAAGCAAGGCTCTGAGTCAATCAAAACCGATTATGGCACCTTTGACACGATTAAAGTAGTCATGAAACATGACAAACCTGGCCGCGAAACCATTTTCTGGTTAGCACCTAAATTGGACTACCTTCCAGTCAAAGTCAGCCATGTTGATAAGAAAACATCCTATGGATTGCTATTAACGGGTTATAAAGGTGCAAGCAATTAGTCATTTTGACGAATTTTACTTGCATTTTTTCAGGTGCTTCCTAAAATACGCTTTTGCTTGAAAAAGCACCTGCCCCTAGAGGATTCTCCCGTGTACGCACTAGAACAGAAAATCTTAAGCGAAGGTATCGTTCTATCTGATGAAGTTCTGAAAGTTGATGCTTTCTTAAACCACCAAATCGATCCGGTTATGATGCAATTAATCGGTAAAGAATTTGCTGCTCGTTTTAAAGATGCAGGCATCACTAAAATCATCACGATTGAAGCATCAGGTATCGCACCTGCAATCATGGCAGGTTTAGAACTGGGCGTGCCCGTTATTTTTGCGCGTAAATACCAATCTTTAACCTTAAAAGATGACCTTTACCGCTCAAAAGTCTTTTCGTTTACCAAACAAACGGAAAGCACGATTGCAATTTCAAATAAGCACATCAGCTCAGCAGATAAAGCCCTCGTGATTGATGACTTCTTGGCTAACGGTCAAGCAGCATTGGGGCTGATTGACCTAATTCACCAAGCGAAAGCAGAAGTTGTCGGTGTCGGTATTGTGATTGAAAAATCATTCCAACCTGGTCGTGACATTTTGCTTGAAAAAGGCTACCGCGTTGAATCTTTGGCACGCGTAAAGTCTTTGGCAAATGGTACTGTTGAATTTGTTCGTGACTAATCACGGCGTTTAACTTCAAAAAAGAGCACTTCAGGTGCTCTTTTTTTGTCACTCAGATGACCCGCGGGTCATCCACATGTAAATGCCACATTTGCGCTGTAGGTTATTTTTAATTTAAAGTAAAAATATATCGTTTTTTTTCAATTTAATTACACACTGAAGTTGGAGAAACGCGATTTATATAGCATGATCAAATCTAAAAGGTAATGTCCACTTTCTAAGAGCAAAACCAATAAAGACTAAACTGGATACTATTTTATAGAGATACCGTATTGAATGATAAATAAGAAACAATTAACTGAACGATCATTTACCCCAAGCCAATTATCTGGATTTGATGGCGTACACTCCATTCAACTCCCTGTAGACTTCATTCACGACTTGAGTAAAGCAGACTCCTTACAAGCTGTTTTAGATACCATTGCTTACTGGATTTCTCACGTGTTTGATGCGGATCGGGCCAGTATTACCCTGCAAGATACTGAAGAATATCTCAAGCTGTATTCGATCTCAGGCAATCATGCGATTCTGATGGATTTTAAAATTCCGATTGAGCAGACTTTTGTCGGACGAGTCTTTGCTCAGTCTCAACTGATCATTTGCGATGACCTCGCTCAGTCGGATGAGCTGGATTGTAAAATGCTTTCCGAGCATGGCATGGGCACCTGTATGGATGCGCCTATGATTCACAATGGCGTGTGTATTGGCACCTTAAATGTGGCAGATCAACGTAAATATCACTACACCCTACAACAAGCGATTCTTTTATAGAGCCTCGCCACATGGTTAGCTTTAAATATTAAACTGCATTTACAAGTGCAAGAAATGGCGGTCTTAACATCTACAGATGAACTCACAGCAACCTTTAATCGTCGAGTATTTCTGCAAGAAAGTAATCAAACCATGTAGCACTTCAGCCATACTCGCGTGCCATTTACGATAGGTATCTTAGATATTGATCACTTTAAACAGCTGAATGACTGTTATGGGCATACCGCAGGTGACCATGTGCTGAAAAAGATGACCAAAAAAATCCGCAGCGTACTGCGTGACGAAGACTTTTTAGCCCGTATCGGTGGTGAGGAGTTTGCGATTATTTTACCCGCCTGCTTGGGTGATGAAGCCATGCGGGTCTTTAAACGCATTTGTTCAACGATTGAAGCCATGGAAGTGCATTATGAGCAAGAAGTGCTGTGTTTCACAGTCAGTATAGGGGTTGCTGAAGTCGGCAAACATGACGCAGATGCAGAGGATGTCTTTAAACGTGCAGATAAAGCCTTGTACTGTGCCAAGCAAGCAGGAAGAAACCGAATTCACTTTGCCAACTAAACCATATTTAAAAACACAGCATAAACTACTCAAGAAAATTACAAGTTTAATAAATATTATTGCTGCAAGTTCAACTAAGATTTACTCTAGATTCAGTTGTTTAGATCTTTCAAATTCAAGCGCAAAACACGGTTGTTTTGCGCAACGTGTCATCCACACCGTAAAACGGCTGCCAGCTTCAATCACTGGTATCCCAATAGGCCAATAGACTATGGAAAATACAATTCTCTGCCCAAAATGTGGCTCTAGTGATGTTGAAAAACGCAATCACGAGCAACAACTGACTAAAATTGGGGGCGTATTGCTCAGTTCGGCAGGTGCAACTGCTGGTACCGTCGGTGGTGCAGCATCTGGAGCCTCTATTGGTGCGGCGATCGGTGCAGCGGCTGGACCTCTTGGGGTGATTATGGGTGGTACCATTGGCACTTTTGTCGGTGCAGTCAGTATTGGTGTGACAGGTGGTTTTTTAGGACATCGTTTTGGTAAAAAAGCGGGTGTGATTGTCGATAAAAATGTATTTCTTGACTATAAATGTCTCAAGTGCGGTACAAAGTTCAAAGAACAGCATCTGAAGCCAGCCCAATAATAAGAAGCCCATCATTGATGGGCTTTTTTCATGTCTAAATATTCTAGGCTTGTAGTTTCTTCACAACTTCCCCAAGACGCTTACCTTGAGCTTCGCACAGCACTTTTTCATCTTGGCTTAAGCGCTGATCATGTCGAGGCCCGCTGACATGGCTAGCGCCATAAGGTGTTCCACCTGTTTTAGTATGTGACAATGCGGGAATGGCATTGTTCAATCCTAAAATCATCATGCCATGATGAAACAATGGTGGCAGCATGGTCAATAAAGTACTTTCTTGCCCACCATGCATCGAACCTGACGAGGTAAACACACAAGCTGGCTTGCCATGCAGTGCTCCATTGAGCCATAGACTGGTGGTCTGGTCGAGGAAATATTTCATTTCAGAGGCCATGTTACCAAAACGGGTTGGTGAGCCTAGTGCCAAACCTGCACAGTTTGCCAAATCTTCTAAACTACAATAAATATCGCCTTCTGCAGGAATACTCGGCTCTGCTTCCTTCACCACAGCCGCAATATTTGGCACCGTTCGAATTTTAACTGCAATACCACTGGCTTCAATTCCATTTGCAATCAGATGCGCCATTTCACGGGTACTGCCATATTTGCTGTAATATAAAACTAAAACATAGGTTTGCATGAATAGAGTTCGGTGACAGAAAAAATAAAACTATACGGTATTTTTCCTATTTTTTGGTTAAGCTTAGGGTGAAAAATGTAGAAAAGATGAAGAAAACAAAAGAGATACTTTGCCTATGTTAGAACAGTACTTAAGAAAACTTCCTTTCTATGAGAAAACTTGGTTTCAGTTCGTTTTATTTGTACTGCGACGCTTTGAGGCCGATCGATGTCGTGAACAAGCGGGTTCACTGACCTACACCACCCTGTTTGCCGTCGTTCCGATGCTAACCGTTTTTTTGGTGATCATTTCCTCAATCAAAGCGCTTGAACCTGCACGGCAGCAATTACAACAACTGATCTATAGTAATTTTTTACCGAAAACCACGATTGCTTTTGATAAGGCCTTAAATGCGTTTACCGATAAATCCAGTAATTTAACCATTATTGGGATCTTATTTTTATTCGTCACTACCGTCATGATGCTAACCAGCATTGAAAAAGTCTTTAACCGTATTTGGCGAGTCCGCGAAACCCGCGGCGGCATTATTGGCTTTATGCGCTATTGGACCATTATTTCTTTGGGCCCTATTCTACTCGGTAGTGCCTTTGTTATTTCGTCGACGATGGCTTCCCTCAATGTTTTGAGCAATAATTTTGCAGGCTATGAACTCAATGGCGCATTTGTCCTGTGGTTGATTTCTTTCTGTCTAACGGTTTTAGGATTTTTTATCCTGAATTGGACTATTCCAAACCGAAGTGTCCCAATTAAATCCGCTTTGATTGCAGGCTTATTTAGTGCTGTCGTGTTTGAACTCCTGAAAAATTTGTTCGGCTTTATCATGTCAAACTTCACCAGTTATGAAGTCGTTTATGGTGCCTTTGCTGCGATTCCTATTTTCTTATTATGGATTTTTTTGTCGTGGAATATTGTCCTGATCGGGGTCGAAATTAGTTATGCACTGACCGCATTTACTTCCCATAAAGAGCAAAAACGGCACCCTGTCATTATGCTACTAGATTTGCTGGAGCTGTTTTATAAAAAGCAACAGCAAGGACTCAGTGTCTCTGATGATGAAGCTTTAGATGTTTTAGGAAGAGATGAATTGGGCCGTTGGCCGAGTTACGTGTTTATGCTTGAACAGCAAAACTTAGTCAAACGTACCGATGACAACCAATTTGTACTAGTACGTAATTTATCTCAAGTCGATTTTTGGAGTTTTTACAGCAAACTTCCTTACCCTTTACCAAAGCGTAAAGATTTGGGTAATGTCCATCCTGATGATGTCTGGATGCAAAAAATTGGCCCAGCGTTAGTAGAATCGGATGATTACTTGGCTGCCAAACTTGCCATTCCGCTGTCTACAATTTTTGATGATAAATCTTAAAACTTCATATTAAAAAGCGTGTCCAAGACACGTTTTTTTATATGCTGAATCAAAGCAGTCTGAGCTCAAGCTTACTCTGTATTTACTGCAAAGCCACTTTAAATGCCTGTGCATACTGCTTAATTTTATGATGCAAACTCACCGCTACCACCCCCATCAGCACAAAGCATGTTCCCACCAAAAAGTTGAGTTCTAGCTGTTCATTGAGTAACACCACACCAAAACACATACCAAAGATTGGGGTCAAAAAAGAAAAGACGCCCAACTGCGATGCCAAGTATTTTTTCAACAGCCAAAACCAAATCAGATAACTGGCAAATGACACGACAACGGTATGGAAAAGCAAACTTGTAAGGGATAATACAGACCAGTGAATCGTCGCTTGTCCCATGAAAAAAGCCACAGGGAATAACACTAAAAATGCGATAAACAGCTGATAAAATAAAGTTTGGGTCGCAGGTGCCTCTGCTAGTTTAGTCAGCCGAACAGCAATAGTCGTGGCTGCCCACAACACCCCTGCTAAGAGTGCTAAAACATCACCCCAAAGTGCAGAACTTGCAGCTGCTTGTGAAACTGCAGGAGGAAATAAAAATGCTATCACGATCCCAAAAAATGCACATGCAATGCCCAACCACTGGATAAGTGATAAACGTTCAGCAGGCAACTTCCAGTGCAA
Organism: Acinetobacter sp. MF4640; assembly: GCF_002018895.1. Taxonomy (NCBI): domain Bacteria; kingdom Pseudomonadati; phylum Pseudomonadota; class Gammaproteobacteria; order Moraxellales; family Moraxellaceae; genus Acinetobacter; species Acinetobacter sp. MF4640. The sequence continues at coordinate 21,215 of NZ_MVOM01000039.1, forward strand.
ACCCAATGCTACAAAAATAGGCGCGGTATACAGCAAAACCACGGTATGCGCCGCGGAGGTAAAACGTAAAGCTTGAGCGACCAGAAAAAATTCTGCTGCAAATAAAAGCCCGACTAAAATTCCTGCGGCTAAGTAGTCTCGCCCCCATAAAGATGTGCCCTTTGCCAGCTTGATCATGGGGTAAACCATGAATGCAGAGAGACCTGAGCGAAGTGCAATTTGCATCACTGCAGAAATATCGGGGGCAGCAAGCTTTAACGCCACTTGTTGTAATCCCCACAAAATACACAGCCCAAACATAATCCCTGAAGCTTTACTGTCCAGCGCTTGACGACTACTCACGACCTGCTCCACTGAAAAAGATCAAAGCTCACTATAGATTTGTCTGAAATAAAACATATAATTTAAAACAGACAAGAGATCTTCTTATTCAGGCAATTTCAGCCATGCCCCAACGACAACAAAAAAAGAGCGCGCCACTCAAACAATTACCGACCAATGATGATATTGATAAATTATTGTGGATCAGCTTTCGCGAAGACCCCGCGCAGTCGGTTTATCCCGTGCATGGACATGCATGGGGCGAATTTGTATACGCCTTTAATGGTGTGATGGAAGTGAATATCAACCAGATTGACTACCTTACCCCGCCACCTTATGGCATTTGGCTTCCACCCAATGTAGGCCCATAGCAGCTTAAATCGTACCGATGTTTCGCATGGCACCTTGTATATCCATGAAAGCTTATGCACTCATCTGCCTCAACAAGCCGGTATTATGCTCAGCTCACCTTTGGTCTCGGCACTATTTAAGCATTTGAGACAACACAGCCTGCCAGATGATGCACCTGAACATATGCGCTTACTCTATGTCTTGCTTGACCAATTACACCATGCAGAATTGGTCAGCAGCTATTTACCGCACTCTGAACACCCGACCCTGAAAAGTATTTTAGATTTTTTACATCTGCACCCTGCGGACAACAGTTCTTTGCAACAACTGGCAGTACAGCACAATATGACTGAACGCACACTGGCACGTTATAGTCAAAAAGAACTTGGCATGTCCTTGAATGAATGGCGACAGCGTTTAAAAGTCATGAAAGCCATGAGCATGCTGACAGAAGGAAAAAAAGTCGAAAGTATCGCGCTGGATTTGGGCTATGCCAATGCATCGGCCTTTATTAATATGTTTAAACGCTGGATGGTGTATACCCCCGATCAGTTCCGCAAACTGTACCATAGCCACCAATAACGCTAAAAAAAAGATCACCGAAGTGATCTTTTTGAATGATGGGGTTTGAAAGCCTGTAAATTAAGCTTTAACAAAGGTATTCCAAGAATAGTCTTGGTTTTTGCCTTTTAGAGTCATTTTCAACTGCTCACCCGCCTGTAGTGCAGCAACCCCAGCAGGTGTACCTGTCATGACTACATCGCCCGCTTCCAAAGTGAAGACTTGGCTAATGTCGGCCAACAAGGTGCCAATGTCAAAAATTAAGTGTGCAGTGTTGCCCGCTTGGCGAAGCTCATCATTAACATGAAAACTGTAGTGCACATCATCCCAGTCCTGTACCACATCGGAAACAGCAACCCAGTCTGCCAGTACACACGAACCATCAAAGGCTTTGGCACGTTCCCAAGGCTGGCCTTTGGTTTTCAAATCATCTTGTAAGTCACGCAAGGTTAAGTCCAAACCTAAAGTTACAGCCCCTACCGCTTGAAGGGCTTGAGCTGGATCGGTTGCTTTGCTTAGGCGATGGTCAATGCGTAAAACCAGTTCACATTCATAATGGCAGCTGCCCCATGCAGGATTCCAAGAGATGCCCGCATCTAAACTGAGCAAACTGCTCGGTGGTTTGATAAATAAAACGGGACGATCAGGAATCGCATTGCCTAATTCTTTGGCATGGTCTGCATAACTACGACCGACACAGACAATTTTAGATGGACGTGTACTCATGATCTTCCTCTGATTTTTTGATAGTGTTATGGAACAAAATGCTTATTTTTTGAAAGTATTTTCAAATTTTGCTTGATCCGCACTATCGGCCAACGCACGCTTAGGCACAATCACCACAGTACGGTTTTTCAGCTCAAGCATATAGGTCAACTTGCCACTGGCAAACTTTTGCACTTCATTATAATGGACCACTTGCTTGCGACCATTGGCATAAATTTCCGCATAATCTTGGTATAAATCGATGCCTTGCTCACTTTTACCAAACTGATATTTCACAAATTGGCGCTTAAACATCATCGGCAGAAACCAATAGCGCATGAGAATTTGTAAAACCAAGAAAAATATACCCAACGCTACATAGTAGCGACCGACACCTGAAAAGCCGAGCATAAAGCCCCACACAATAATCCCGACACTAATCAACGGCGTGATAAAACGTGTCATTTGCTTTTTACCAAAGGTCGCTAAGGCAAAACCATCTTGGGATTCTTCTAAAGTAAGGAAATAACGTGTCGATAATGCAGGCTTGTTCTCTGACATAGGGTCATATCAAATAGCTAAAAATATTGTGCTCAATACTACAACACAATCGATCATTTTTTTAGGACTTTAGCAGATCGATGTTGATTAGTTACGATCCACTTAAGCCGAGGCCATACCGATATCAGAACTACATCATAAAACTGAGATGCAAAAAACAACTGAATAACTACGGCAAAAAATCCATCCCTGCTATGAATTTCTACTGAACAGAAAGTGCAGGCACAAAAAAACCGCAACATGTGCGGTTTTTTCAATATTGATCAAGTTGGTGCGCTCAGAGAGATTCGAACTCCCGACCCCTTAGTTCGTAGCCAAGTGCTCTATCCAGCTGAGCTATGAGCGCGACGTCTTGATGGGGTGCATTGTATATGGTTTATTTCATTTTGATAAGTCATTTTGTAGTAACAAACCATCAAATGTTTATTAATCGTACATAAATCAGATTAAGTCGCTAAAAAATATATAAATAATTACAACATTCACTCAATACATTAAAAATTAGTGCAAATTCACAAACAGCAACCACAACTAGTATGAGATTCTTTATAATCAAATAGAAGAATTACGTAAAATTAATTTAAAATACAAATGCCAAATCAAACAGATCAATCAACTTTAAACATGAGTAAAATTGGACCAGCAATAGCATCTGTACTTATCCTGCTCATCGTCATTGGCTATTCTATTAAAACAATAAAAAATCAAGTTCGACATATTGAAAGCTTACACTCAAACGAATGGCACGTATTTGAAAGGCATATGACTTCAAACTATTTTTTTACCGTGTCAAAATTTCGAGATAATAGTCAAAGCCTATATATAAGCCAGAATGGTGACGTATTTTATTCTCAACTTTGCACTAACAAACTAAAAAATATCTGTAAATTAGCTTATTCATCTGAAATAAAAGTTGAAAGTGTACTATTTTATGCTCAAATACATAAACGGACAGGGCGATATACTTCACTACATTTAAAAGACATCATTTTCATAGATCAAAACAATCGCCAACAAACATTTAATTATTTAACTACTTCTCCAGATGATCAAAACTCTATTTCTAATAAAAAAAATAGTTTATGGATTTCACTCATACTCATATTTATAAGTTATTTATTCTTCGGATCTTTGGCATCTTTTCAGATTTCCGATAGCATTCCTCAAAATATTAAAATGCAAAAAAAGATCAATAAAACTATTATTCTCGCAATCTGTATGTGTTACTGCTATTTAATTGCAATCACATTAATTACATTCTTGAGAAATTAATATTTTTCAAATATAAAATGATCAGACACAAAAAAACCGCAACATGTGCGGTTGATTGTTCAAGTTGGTGCGCTCAGAGAGATTCGAACTCCCGACCCCTTAGTTCGTAGCCAAGTGCTCTATCCAGCTGAGCTATGAGCGCATTACTTGTGTGCCAATTCAGGCGATACGTTACATACAGTTTACTTATTGGTGCGCTCAGAGAGATTCGAACTCCCGACCCCTTAGTTCGTAGCCAAGTGCTCTATCCAGCTGAGCTATGAGCGCGACATAAGTAAAGTTGGCGGTGAGAGAGGGATTCGAACCCTCGGTACAGTTACCCGTACGCATCCTTAGCAGGGATGTGGTTTCAGCCACTCACCCATCTCACCGTAACGTGCGGCCATAATACAAACTTCATGCTAGCACTGCAAGCACAGACACTCAATTTTTTGCATATTTCTGTTCAATTAAATACTTTTTAAACAATTTAGAGCGGATTCATTCGAATTTTTTCTTTTCTCTACATCTGCATGTTGAATAAAACAGCAGATATTCTAAATTGCCGACATAAAACACAATATTGCAATCATTTGCGTGCAGTCTGTCTTCGCATGACTTATGCTAATCCTATCTACTGACATACAGCCAAAGACATTATGAAAAATTGGGTCGATCCTGAAGCAAAAGCTGAAGCTGAACGTTATGACAACCCTATTCCGAGCCGTACGCTCATTTTAGAGACCATCGAAGAAAAAAAGACGGCTTTATCGCATGCGGACTTGGTCGAAATTTTTGAAATTGCAGATCAAAAAAGCATTGAAGCACTCAGCCATCGCCTAATTGCGATGATTCGCGATGGTCAACTGATGAAAGATGGCTTTAAGTTTCAAATTGCCGAAGAGCAACCTGAACATGAAGCAACGGTTTACATCAATAGTAAAGGCTTTGGCACGGCGAATATTGCAGGTCATGAAGACTTACTTCTACCTGAACGTGAACTGCGCCAAGTGTTTAATGGTGACCGTGTTAAAGTGCGTCAAACCTCAGTAGACCGCAAAGGTAAAGCTTGGGGCTTTATTACTGAGGTAGTGCAACACCGTGTGAAGCAAATTATTGGTAAAGTATCAATACATGATGGTGAATACTTTATTCAGCCAGCAAATCCCAATGCGCACCAACCGATTACTTTAGAAAAAGAGTTAATCGAACACGCACAAGTCAAAGTGGGCGATTCGGTTCGTGTCGCAATTGATGACTATCCAACCAAAGATGAGTTGGCGACCGGTCATATTGTGCAATCGATGGCAGACAAGGCCGACACTGAAATTATTATTCCGCAAACCATTTTAGAGTTTGGTTTGCCGTATGAGTTTCCAGAAGAAGTCATTAAAGAAGCAGAGAGCTTTAAAGAGCCTTCAGCGCAAGACCGTGAAGGTCGTATTGACCTACGTGATTTAGCCTTAGTCACTATTGATGGTGAAGATGCACGCGACTTCGATGACGCAGTCTATGCAGAAAAACGTCCAGGCGGCGGTTACCGTGTGGTGGTGGCCATTGCAGATGTCAGTCACTATGTCCGTTCAGGCAAACCACTAGATGATGAAGCTCAAGAACGGGGTACATCGGTGTATTTCCCTCACTTTGTTTTACCGATGTTGCCTGAAGCTCTTTCGAATGGCTTATGTTCACTCAATCCGCATGTAGACCGTCTATGTATGGTCTGTGATTTAAACCTGTCACGTGCCGGTCGCGTCACCAAGTTTGAGTTCTACCCGTCTGTGATGCACTCAAAGGCACGTTTAACCTATACCAATGTTGCCCAGTACTTTGAAGGCGACAGCAGTGCCATTCCAGAAGACCGTGATGTTCGCAAATCCTTAAACACCCTGTTCCAACTTTATCAAGTCCTCAAAGGTTTACGTGCAGAACGTCATGCTATGGAATTTGAAACCGTTGAAACCTACATGACCTTTGATGAACTGGGCGGCATTAAGGAAATTTTACCGCGTACGCGTAATGATGCGCATAAACTGATTGAAGAATGTATGTTATTGGCAAACGTGGCAGCGGCTGAATATGCGCTACAACATGATGTGCCAATGTTATACCGTATTCATGAACCACCTGAGTTTTCACGTATTCAAAAAGTACGCGATTTTGTCAAACTGCTCGGTCTACCGTTCCCAGAACAGCCGACTCAGAAAGACTACCAAGCCGTGATTGATGCAACCAAAGATCGTATTGATGCTCCAAGTATCCATGCCGTGCTGTTACGTTCAATGATGCAAGCCTACTATGGTGCGAATAACGCAGGTCACTTTGGTTTGGCATATGAAGCCTATACGCACTTCACTTCCCCAATTCGTCGCTACCCAGACTTGTTGTTACACCGTGCCATTAAAGCCAAGTTAAAACATAAACCTGCACCTCTTTCAGGGGCTGCTTTGGATGATGCTGGTCAACATTTCTCAGCGACTGAGCGTCGTGCAGATGAAGCGTCTCGCTCTGTCACCACATGGTTGAAATGTCATTATATGCAGCAACATTTAGGTGAAGAGTTTGTCGGCACCATTTCTGCCGTAGCGGAATTTGGTCTATTTGTCACGCTCAAAGACTTATATGTTGACGGCATGATCCATGTCAGCCAACTAGGCGATGACTACTTTGTCTATGACCAACCAAGTCAGAGCTTGATTGGGCAGGCACGCGGTCAAAGCTTTAGCTTGGGCGATGAAGTGAAAATCAAAGTTGCAGCAGTGAATTTAGAAGATCGCAAAATTGATTTTGAATTATTGCAGCAACTCTCACATGGTGGTCGGCCCATACGTAGTCGAGCACCCCGTGTTGGTAAAGCCAAAACAGCACGAAGCGAAAGTAAAGGAGAAGTCTTCAGCGAGTCGACAAACGCCTCTCCCAGTAACAGCGGAGACCAGCCCATACGACGCAAAAAAGATAAATCCCAACCTAGCTCCTACAGCAAAAAGCCTGGTAAAAAATCTTCATCAAAGTCTGAAACAAAGGTTAAAGATAAAGTGAAGAAAAAGGCTAAACTTAAAAAGAAAAAATCAAACGCAAAAGCGAAAACTGAGTAAATGATGAAAAAGGTGCTAGGGCTTAATGTGTCCTAGCACCTTTTTTCATAGGGCCAACATGAATTTTTTGCGTTTATTTTTAAGCAAACCCATCAGCCAATATCATCCCTTGCTTTACTTCATGGCCACGCGTAGCCGACGTATGATGCGCTATTGGCAATGGAAAACAGATGGGAAAGACTACGCACATTCATTTTCTAACGCTCCTTTGGCTTTTCGCGTCAAAAAGCATCAGTCCGTTCTGTTTCGTAAATTAGGCGACATCGATCAGCACTGGCAACACAATAAAGTCATCAATCTCAAAATTGCCAGTCCGTGTATTTCTGGGATTTTAATCCACCCACAACAGACTTTTTCTTTTTGTCAGTTGGTAGGACAACCAACAGCTCAAAAAGGCTATGTTGAGGGAATGGAACTCAGCTTTGGTCAAGCACGCGGTGGTATTGGCGGCGGTATTTGCCAAATTGCCAATCTCATTCACTGGCTTGTCTTGCATAGCCCATTGCAAGTGGTACAGCGTTCACAGCACTCCTTTGACCCTTTTCCAGATCATGGTCGTGTACTTCCATTTGGTAGTGGCGCTGCAATTTTTTATAACTATATTGATTATCAAATTTACAACCCCACCCCGCATAGCTTTCAAATTCGGCTGTGGTTTAGTGAGAAATGCCTAGAAGGTGAACTGCGTTGCTCAGTCGATTTAGGCTATGTCTATCACGTGTTTGAACAACAGCATGCCTTCCTAAAAATCGGGACGGACTACTACCGACAAAACGAAATTTGGCGACACCGCAAAGAAAAATATAAAAGCGGTGAAATCTTAGCAACTGAATGTATGACCCGTAACTTTGCCAAAGTGCTTTATCAGCCCTCACGCATTGATCAGCACTACCCTTCATGGGCTGAATTTCAAGCGGTGCAAAACATCAAAACCAATTAAAACTTGATTTCCCACGGCATCACCCTTACATCTAGTGATAACTGAACATTTAATTTGGCTTAAACGCATGACATTAGAAAAAGCAACCTTGCCTGTTCCACAGTTTGATCAAATCACCTTAGTACAACTCCAACAGCAGATCGAACAAGCCATTCAACAGGGTCAACATTTCTTAAAAGACCTGAGCGAAGTCCCTGAATCGATTCAGGCACAGCTTGCGGTCTTAGAACAAGTTGATCATTTAGAAAATAATATGAGTGAAGCATGGGGCGTGCTGTCCCACCTCAATGCAGTGATGAACAATGCTGAAACTCGTGAGGTGTACCAGTCACTATTACCAAGCTTAAGTGAATACTATACCGAATTAGGTCAACACACAGTGCTGTATCAAACCTATCAACACATTCATGATGCTGCGCAATTTGATCACCTCCCCGAAGCCCAACAAAGTGCGATTAAACTTGCACTGCGCGACTTCAAACTATCGGGTGTGGCTTTAGAAGGTGAAGCCAAAAAACGTTACGCAGAAATTTCGGCACGTTTATCACAACTGTCTTCAGAGTTTTCCAACCATGTTTTGGATGCCACCCAAGCCTATTTCAAACCTTTAGCGGAACACGAACTGGCAGGCTTACCACAAAGCAGTATTGAGCTGTTAAAACAATATGGTCAGCAGCGCGAACTTGATCAACCCGTTGCCACTTTAGACTTTCCATCGTACTTGGCGATTATGACCTACGCGGAAAACCGTCCTTTACGCGAAGAACTGTATCGTGCCTATACCACACGTGCATCTGATCAGTCTGAACATGCTGAGTTTGATAACACCGCGGCGATGGAAGAAATCTTAAGCCTACGTCAGGAAATGGCTGCACTGTTAGGTTTCAACAACTACGCCGAGCTTTCATTGGCCAGCAAAATGGCCCCAAATGTAGCAACGGTAGATCAGTTCTTACGTGATTTAGCTGAACATTCACGTGCCCCTGCACTCAAAGAAGTGGCGGAGCTGAAAGCTATTGCTGCTGAAGATGGCATTGAGGATTTAAAACCGTGGGACAGCACGTATTATTCGGAAAAATTGAAAGTCCAACAGTTCAATTTATCTCAAGAAGCACTCAAGCCCTACTTCCCTGCACCTAAGATTTTGCAGGGCTTATTTAGCATTGTGAACCGTCTTTATGGGATTCAAATTGTGGAGCGTGAAGCCCCTGTTTGGCACTCAGATGCACGCTATTTTGAACTCGAAGATCAAGGCGCAGTGGTCGGTGGATTCTACTTTGATCTCTATGCGCGTCAGGGCAAACGTGGCGGCGCATGGATGAGTGGTTTCCGCTCTCGCACCCAAACAACGCACGGCCTACAAAAACCGATTTGCTATATGGTGTGTAACTTTACGCCACCGGTGGGAGATCAAGCAGCACTACTGACCCATGATGAAGTGATTACCTTGTTCCATGAATTTGGACATGGTTTACATCATATGTTGACTGAAGTTGACAATATTGCGGTTGCAGGCACACACGGCGTGGCATGGGATGCGGTAGAGTTACCAAGCCAATTCATGGAGTTTTGGGCATGGGATACTGAAAGCTTAGACTTGCTCAGTGCACATATTGAGACCCAAGAAACCTTACCAGAAAGTCTACTGAAAGCCTTGCTGGACGCGCGTTTCTTCCAATCTGGCATGCAAAGTTTACGTCAAATTGAGTTTGCCCTGTTCGATCTCAGCATTCATAAAGCAGCCCCCGCTTTGAAAGCAGATCAGATCCAAGCCACTTTAAATGAGATCCGTGCACAATACGCTGTTTTAGAGACTACTCCTTATAACCGATTCCAACATAGCTTCAGCCATATTTTCGCAGGCGGCTATGCAGCGGGTTATTATTCTTATAAATGGGCGGAAGTTTTGGCCAGTGATGCCTTCGATCGCTTCGAAAATGAAGGGATTTTTAATACTGCCACTGGAAAAGAATTTCGTCAGTTTATTCTAGCAGTTGGCGGAAAAGATACAGCGCTTGATGCATTTATCAATTTCCGTGGACGCGAGCCAAAAATAGATGCTTTACTTCGTCATCAAGGTTGGACGAACCGCTAAAAAAGTGAGTAAACTAGGCGCCTAAATTGTTCAGAAGGTAAGTCTAATGACTATTAAACGTCGTTTCATTGCAGGTGCAAAATGTCCTAAATGTCAGGCGATGGATCGAGTTGTTATGCTTACCTCGAATGACGATGAATGGATTGAATGTATCGACTGTAGTTATTCTGAGAATCGTCCAACTCATGTAGACGAGCCTCAGATCCCCGCTATCCCTGACGAGGTTGGGGTCATTCAATTTAAACCACGTCAATCCAAAGAATAAAGGTTGAATCGAATGTCGTCCGTACAACACAACAACCCTAAATTACTCTGGGGTATTACAGCAGGTTTAGTCGCAATCATTGCGATTTTTGCACTTTATCAATGGTTGTTTGCTGCACAAGAGTCTGCAACACCGATGCACCAAGCGGAGTTGATTCAACCGACCGTGAAGGCGCTTCCAGAAGCTGAAAAAGCAGCTTCGACCGCCATGGCTGACAACACCATTAAATTGGTCGAAGAAGATATTTTAAAAGCACCTGTACCTGAAAATGCCTCACTTGCCAAAGAAGAAGTGGCGAAACTGGACGATATTCAAAGCCAGTTGAAGGAACAGGAAAAGAGCTTGCAAGCACAGCACAAAGATGCCGATGAACTGGTAAAGCTCAAAGAAGAACAAATTAAACTGTTAGAAGCCCAATTGGCTGCTCAGTAAAATACGGTTATTATTTTAAAGACGTTAGCCTATCGACTGATACGCTAACGTCTTTTTTTGCCCTGCTGCTTCACCCACCTATTCAATCAGCGCAAAGCCATTACACAACTCATCATCTCTTTTAAACTACCTCCACTAATAAAGTCTCTAGTCGCTATACATCACAACCCCTAGCTCATGCCAAGGATATCTTTTAGATGGACTTTATTTGTCGATTGGCTCTTATCATTGAGCCTAAGTACGGGCTGATTTTTTAAGATAGGATGCTTAGCAATATCGTTGTACTTTGATTTGATATAAGTGACGATTTGAGTGGGTAATTCCTAGAAAGAAGCTATTTTCTTCAGAAGTATCTCCAATAACTCCAAAACATAAAAAAAGCATCCGAAGATGCTTTTTTTATGGTCTAACTCAAGTTCACAACTTAGTGATACCAGCCAAATAACTTAAAGAAGTATGGAACATAAGCAATGATCAGCATCGCTGGGAACAACACGATCAAGGGTAAAATCCAACGTTCATAACGATAATAGAAAGACAAATGACGCACTTCCTCATCGGCCTCATTCACCTCGGCATCACCAATGGATTGTCTTGCTAAAAGATGATTAAGGGCCACAGGTGGTGTCACATAGCCCAACTCAAAGCCAATCAAGGTGATCATCCAAAAATGGACAGGATGAATACCATATTGATAGGCCACAGGCGCAACTGTCGCAGAAATCAAGATCACGGCGCCAAACGGATCCATAATCATCCCAACAAAGACCATCAACCCCAAAATCAGACTAATAACCAAGAACGTACTGTTAATATCAGTTGGGAAGAAACTCATCACCTCCGTACGTTCAAGCAATCCGCCCACGCTGACTGACAGTGCCATTAAAATGACCAAAGCACCGATATGTCCAACGGTTTCACTGGTCGAGATATGCATCGATTTCCAAAAACCAACTTGGCGTAATACATCCATGGAACTAGATTGAACCACCCCATGATTCACCACCTGTCCATCATCTGCAGCATTGCCATGTAGCCCTTCACGGTATTCTGCATGGGCAACTTGTGCACCCGCTAAAGCAGGCTCACCACCCGAGTTATAATTTGCGCTGAGTGTCTCATCCCAATGCCCCACAGCAGGCAAAGGCGCAGGCTGATGACGTAATTTATCAAACAACACGATCATCAATAAAATCACAGGCATCATCACGGGTGCAGTAAATTCATTTAGGTCAGTGTCTAATAAGAATTTATAGAACATCCACGTGAGGACAAAAATCACGATATAAGGCACAACTGCTAGGAATGCGCGCCCTGATTTCGGTGCGGCCAAACTCGGTGCCGCGATGCGGAATTTACTCTCTGCAAAGAAGAGTGAAACTACTAAAAACAGTGTTGAGGTCAGTAAGAACGTGTAAACACCATATTGATAAAGCAGGTCCGTCGTGACTTCTTTGTTTAAGGAAGCCACCACGACAATCAATAAGCATGGACGCAAAACTACACCCAGCGAACCCGACATTGCCGTTGCAGCCAAAGCAAACTGACGACGTCCACCTGCATTCCAGACTTCTTTATAAATAATCGCCCCTGCTGCAATCACAAAGATCCCCGATGCACCGGTATATGCGGTCGGTAAAGCCGCAGCGATTAAAATCAACCAAGTTAAAGTTTCAGGCGCCAAATTCCATGGACGCAAAATATTTAAGAACAGATCCACGACACGAGTTTGTTTCAACAACATACCCGCCCAAATAAATAGGGCTAAATTCAGGAAAATACTGGAGAATTCAACCAGCTGTCCCAAGTAAATCCCTTGCCCCATGGGGTAGTCCATGAGGAAGATAAACGCCACACCCGTAATCACCGCCATGTAGGCATACAGAGGCACACTCAGGAAAGCAAAGCCTAGACGCCCGCCGGCTTTAGCCTCTTTCGGTGGGCTAAACAGCTGCCACACACTTATCAAGGTAAGTACCGAAAACAGAATCATCCACAGCCAATAAATCAGCTGGGTTTCGCCATTCATCGGTACACCCGAGTCTTTGACTGAGTTAAATTGGCTAATACTCGAGTAAGTCAATAAACCATTACCCAGTGTCATCAGTAGGCTATAAACTCGATAATCCAGCTTGGTTGCAGGGCCACGCAAACCAATATGATGGATTTTTAAGGTGGCACTAATCGCAGCTAAAACCACCATAAAAATTAATAGAATGGCGCGATTTTCTGTTCCAAACTTAAAAATACCAAAAAAAGTGGTTTCAAAATTACGATAGGCACGGATACTTGGATGTGCCTCCATATGTTGCATGGCTTTATCATAAAACTGATACTTTTCTTCACACTGCTGCACACCTGCCAAAATGGACGCACGCACATCAGCCTCCGAAGCCGTACCAAAAAAGTCTGCGAACTCATCTGCAGCGTTGGCTTGCATTTGAGTCTTGACCAAAGCATCCACATTCGGCTGACGATTACACTCTGGCTTGGCTGGCTCTGCCCTTAAAAAAGAGTACTGCATACCCGTGGCTGGATCGCCATATAAGCGCTCACCCATACGCAGTAATTGGCCATGAATCATTTCACCTGTACCAATTAACAGCGTAAGTAACAGTAAAATCAGAATGACAAAAGTAGAAATCCACTCGGTCCATATATACTTCAGCAGATCGAGTCCTGATCTGCGCTGTCCATGATTCTGCATGTTGTTTCCTATTTTTATTACCGTTCTGTCCAGCGTTATGCACCGCAGAACCTGTCGATTTAGTCGGCTCGAGCTTGTCCTTTCTCTATACCTTTAGATTTTTGTTTTGTTTATCTTTGCATCAAATTTATATTTTTGAATATGACAATCTGGATTTTCTTTTTAGAATTTAGGTCAATCCTCTATTCATCAAATAGATTCACCCCGATTAAATACAAAGCTGCAATCACAATTCCCCAGATCACGCCCAACAAATGTGCTTCAACCAAAACTGGACTCCCGATCAGTTCAGCCGTAGCACTCTCGCCAAAGGTGTTTTCCCAAATCAATTTGCCTAAAATAAGAAACAACACCAAACTCGCAAACATCCGTTCTTTACGGTATAGCAAATGGACAATGGCTATGGAAGTGAACATTCCATGCAGCACACCTGACAACCCTGCATAGGCTTCAATATCACCCAAAAAATAATAAAAACTCAAACTAATCAGCGGCGGTAAAATCAGCAATAACGCCACAAAATGCCAAACACGGGCCCGTGGAAAAATAAAAGGCAAACACATAAAAGCCAGCATATTGAGTGCAAAATGAATCCATCCCACATGCACCCAGTGCGCTGTCCACAAGCGCCAAATTTCAGGAAAAATATCCACTCGCCAATAAATAAATTGATCTTTAAAAATCTGTAGGCATGCCGAGATCGACACGACAAACGCAATCAAAATGATTTTTCGATTCAGAAATTGATCATGCATCACATGTCCTTATCGTGTTGCTCATTCATTTATTGTTATTTTTTCTGCGCTTCCGCTCAGTTTAAAATTGGTTAACTTTCACTAAACAACTCATCTAGCTCAGAACGGTCTTCTTTTTCATCCCAGAAATGCGCCATACCACCATCCCCAGTTCGTGTCCCCGTGTGTTCAGTCCAATAACGATCTGAAATCCCCTGAACCATACTCGAGGCCATACTATCAATCAGTTTAAATTGTGGATTGCTCTGTTTTTCATCGCTATAAGAGGCCGCATAACTTTTCAATGCATCACGAATCTTGGCATCGTCCCCACTGGCTTGAGCCGCTATAGCATACATTGCATGAGATAAACGAACCCCTTTTTGCTCTCCAATTTGCATCGATTGTTTCAAGGTCTGATATGGATCAGGTTTACCTTCACCCGCACCTGGCAATAAGGTCCAAATCACCGCACGTGTTGCATTCGGCGCACCCCAAAACTTTTCATTGTCTAGACACACCATCCCACGTTCAACAATCGCCGCAATGTCTTTAGGAACATTGACTGCACCACCTGAGTTAATATCATTGGTCATGGCTTGTAACCCACTCAACATCCCCAGCATATATACAGTTTGATCCAAATCGCTGTTCATTTTTGGGCAGCCTTCACCCAATGGTTTCTTATATTTCTTTTCCCAGCGGTTTTGAAAAAGTTGATAGCCCGTATATTGGCGTTGTGCTGCAGTCGCCGCCCAACGCTTTTGTTCAATTCGAGCATCCTGTGCTTCAGAGACATTGCCTGCTTTCGAGGCACGCAAATAACGTAACTCAGCCTCAAGTGCCTGATTTTCAGCACAAATACCCGATGCTGAATAAAGTAAAACTGCCACACGCGTTGGATCTGCCCCCATGTCTTTGGTCGACATAATTGCAGGAGTCAAAGCATTGCCTGAGTTACACACCATCTCAGCATCTTCCATGGCTAAGATAGGCGGCACAATATGTTTTTCACTAAACCCGAGCGCAACATTGGCGCCTGTTTTAACCACTTGTGAACAACCCGAAAATAATAAACTTGTAAGCGCTACAACAGCCACACCTTGGCCTATTTTTTGGACTTGCGACATTTTCCTGTCCTCTATTTGTATAATTGTATGTGTCCATGCTGACAAACATAGCAGAAGCATTTTCCGAAGAAAAGAGTATTTACTCTAAATCAGACCACTACTCTGCCATGAAATAAAAAGCGGAAAATTGACTAAAATGACGCCTCAACTTTTTTTTAGGCAAAAAAAAGTAGCATAGCGACGGTTCGGCACATGCTACTTATCAACTGGGAAGCCTAGCTAGGCTTTATTTGGTTCAAATCGTTCCTTCAGCACAGTTCCTAATCGTCCTATAACAATCGCTAACACAATTGCTACTGCTACCACTAGAAACATCCAAGTTGGGATCATCATACGATTTTCCTTGTTTGCTGTTTGTGATTTGAATGTACATTTTAAAATCAAAAAACTGTAGGAAAGTTGTCTGACAATCCAAAAAAGCACATCAGTTTCTTCAGATATGTCAGACAAAGCAAGACTCCATATATTTATACTTATTATTTTTCAATAACTTAATTAAATTGTATGAGTTAAAATTGTCCAACAATTATTGCATTTTAGTGAGTATTTTCAGAGCTTTCCATTGTGTGATGGGTAACTGATCACACCAAACCAACATCGGTTTTGCTCTAAAGTGTTGAAAATAAATCACAATATAAGCACGATGATCAACAATATGGCTGATTTGCACTCGTTGCACATTGGTTTGTTTCTGAAGTGACAAAGACCAATCACGGCCATCTAAATGCTGAAGCTGAAAATGTCGCGGCCCACGTAGAAAAAACAAATACAGCACAAAGCCTGCAACCAAAGCGATCAGCCACACTCCTAAAGGAAGTAGCTGATACAAGACCAGCATCAGAACGGCATAAATCGACAACTGAAACACATAAGCCAGACGGCTGGGTTTAAGCTGAAAATGACGATGTTCCATTGCACTTATCCGTGTACATAATGCTTTAATTTTTGAATCAAGGTTTTCATTTCAGGGCGTGGCGGCTCAGAGACTTCCATAAACCAATCCAACAAATCTGGATCTTCTTGTTCAACCAAGGCAGCAAACATGGCCTTTTCCGCAGGATCTGCCTGAAGATAATAATTTTTCACATAAGGGTCAAAGTACACATCAATTTCTTTTAAACCACGACGTGCACGGTAGATTACTTTACGTTCCTCTAGGCTCATTTCTTCAGTCATTACATTCCCCAAATTAATTGAAACGGCTTAGTTTAACCGATCACACCGCCCTCGCCACTAGTTAAATGTCGCAATTTTAACAACTGGCAAAACTCATCAAAAAATCAAATAGATTTGAGCATTCAGTCCATTGTCGCATGTCCTGCTTTTCACTAATCTCTTAGCAAAATAACAACATCAGGATGAGCTTCCATGCAATCAGGCGCAATTCGCCCGTTACACAATATGCTGCCGCGTAACTTATTTAATGCTGAACATGAGGCATTTCGAGAAACTGTTCGAAAGTTTTACGCCAAAGAAGTCGTTCCGAATATTGAAAAATATGAACAACAACAACATGTCGATCGTGAACTATGGAATAAAGCAGGTGCCATGGGACTACTGTGTGCCACTATGCCTGAGGCTTATGGTGGCTCGGGTGTAGACCGCTTGTACAGTATGATTTTGATTGAGGAACAAGCCTATGCCATGGATTCCTCGACAGGGTTTTCACTACACTCTGACATTGTCGCGAACTATATCAATAACTTTGGTAGTGAAGCACAAAAACACTATTGGTTAACGCGGATGGCTTCGGGTGAAACCGTCACCGCCATTGCGATGACTGAACCTGGCACAGGCTCAGACTTGCAAGCGGTACGAACAACAGCTGTTTTAGACGGGGATGACTACATTATCAATGGCTCTAAAATCTTCATTACCAACGGCTATCTCTGCGATATGGCGATTGTGGTCTGCAAGACAGGCGACAGTGAAAAAGGTTCAGCCAATCTCTCATTAATCATCGTTGAAGCTAATCGTGCAGGATTCAGTAAAGGTAAACCCCTCAATAAAATTGGAATGAAAGGACAAGACACCTGCGAATTGTTTTTTGATCATGTGCGCGTGCCTAAAGAAAACTTGCTCGGGATGGAGGGCATGGGCTTTATGATGCTGATGAAAGAACTGGCTTGGGAGCGCATGTTGGTGGCCATTATCTGCCAAGCGGGGGCAGAAGCAGCACTGGCGCATACCGTTCAGTACACCAAAGAGCGTAAAGCTTTTGGAAAAGCGATTTCAAGCTTTCAAAATACCCGCTTTAAACTGGCGGAGTTACGTACAGAAATCGATTTTTGCCGCGCTTACCTCGACTGTTGTATGCAATTGCAACTGGAAGAGAGTCTCGGCATTGATGCCGCAGCGGCTGCCAAATATAAAATTTCCGAGATGTTTTCTAAAGTTGTCGATGAATGTCTACAACTACATGGCGGCTATGGGTATATGCTAGAATACCCGATTGCACGAGCTTATCTAGATAATCGAGCCAATCGCATTTATGCAGGAACCAATGAAATTATGAAAGAATTAATTTCCCGTTCACTCTAAGATCAAAAAGCCCCTCTTTGGATTAATGCTGATCAGTTAAGACAAAATAGCTGAAATGCGGTAAAAATGAGCGTATCCAGATACGCTCATTTTTTTATGACTTTTTCTCAGAATTTAAGTTCAGCATTTCAGCAGACAGCTCCTTCACTT